>CAZDRT010000063.1:0-17024 GCA_964507815.1 uncultured Puniceicoccaceae bacterium | reverse complement strand
GAGCTGTATCATGGAGTGAAGCGCGGAGCGCGTAACGGAATTGATACCAGCGACTTGATCTCACCCTTCTGTGAGTGCTTTAAGATGAGAGTCAGGGTTGGATCGGCAATCCAATATTCGGAAGACGACCGGAAGACCGTCTTCCATTTGATAGTAAATCGCCCAAGGAAATCGATTGACTAAAACAAAGTGGAAACCGAATTTCTTTCCGTGGATGCCGCCGTAAAGCCGAAGGGATTCAATGTCTGCAAAAGCTCTCTGGACAAAATAATCGCCGATTCCCGGCTCCTGAAGGTCATAAAATTCTCTGCCTCGCTCAAGATCAGCAATTGCACCTGGGAGAAGCTTAGGAGTCATTTTTTATGCGGGAAGAGGCGGTTTCTTGCTTCCTCCAAGGTCATCGGCTTTTCGAGTCCCATTTCTCTTCTAGCTTGCGTCTTTTCAAGCTCTTCACGGTGCCAACTCGGCGGTTCAAACTGATCCGGGGAAGTGCTCAGGTCTTCCCAAATTGCGTCCATAAGTTGAAGTTTCTCAGGAACGCTCATTGCTGAAATCTGTGTCGTGTCCATAATCTAAACACTATCAGGGGAACTGCCCGGAGCAAGCGGAATTTTTCTTTCTTGAGATCAGTACTTTTTAGTGTATTTCTGGGCATTGTCGGCGAGTTTTTGGGGCAAGGCAATAAAAATCTTTAGAATTTTTTAAGAGCAACATAGTCATAGACTTACTCAGGATTGTAAATTCGGGAATGGGGCAGATTTCGGCGGTGGCTGCGTCAAAATGTCTCCGAACACGCGCGCGTGTTCGTGTATTTTCAGGCGGTGTGCGGGCTTGGAGGGATTTCAGCTAGCTGGCTGGGAATGCGGCGGGGGGAGGATGTTGGAGTGGCTGGAGTATTGGAGTGGCTGGAGTGGTGGAGGGATGGAGAGGGCGGAGAGCTGAAACTTGAAACCTGAGACAAAAAATTTAATTTTCGGCTTGCACTGAGGTGAACATACGTGCACATTTCTGTTTTGTTATGGTTACGGTATCTTTTCCCGAGTGGTCGGACGCGTTGTCGGCAGCGGATTTGCCAGCCAAGGCGCGGCAGCGGCATCGTGTAATCATCCTGTGGTTTCTGGGCTATTTGAGCCGCGAGCGCGAGAGGGCTTCTGTTTCCGCGGCGCGGGCGTTCGTCGAGGATTTGGATCGGGGAAAACTGTACGTGCGAGCCGCGAAGGGGGATAAAGACCGTTGCGTGCCTTTACCGCGTTCGTTGCGGGAGTCATTGGTGGCGCATTTGCTGGAAAACGGGACGAATATCCGGACGGTCCAGGAGTTTCTCGGGCACACTTGTGTGGAGACCACCATGATTTATCTGCACGTGATGGAGGATCAAAAAGATCTGACCCTGAGTCCGTTGGATAGTCTTTGAGGGGAGGGGGATTAGAGGGATGAGGGATGAGAGCTGAGACCTGAGGGAATGGGAGAGTGTTGGAGTATTGGAGGGATGGAGAGGGCGGAGGCCTGAGACTTGAGACCTGAGGGACCTGGGACTTGGGATATGACAGACTTTATGGAGTGGGGGGGCTGAGATCTGAGACCTGAGGGAGAGTGTTGGAGTGTTGGAGTGTTGGAGGGGTGAGACTTTTTGTTCCGTTTGTTTGTTGTGGATGATCGGGGTGGTCGTCCGATGCTTTTCGGCCTTCGCGCACCGTCAGGGATCGGGGGCCAAGGCCGCCCGACCACGTTCCCATGCGATGCTACATTGAACGTTCAGCTTTGAATATCGAATCGAGGAACCGGAAACTAAAAACTGGTAAACCGGGAACCGGTAAACTGATAAACCGAAAACCGTTAAACCGAAAACCGGTAAACCGAGCGACGCTGGATTTAATTTGGGCACGCTACCGCCCTTGGTCGAAAGCGGAGAATGCGGATTGTTTCCGCCGGGTCAATGCTTTTTTTCCGGGACTTTTCCGGGACGAGTGGTTATTGGTCTTGGTTTTTCCGGCGGGTGAGGGGGATCAGAACGATTCCGAAAAGGATCAGGGGAATGGAGTAGAACTGGCCGCGGGAGAGTCCGAGGACCAGGGGGGCGTCCGGCTCCCGGAGGAACTCGGTGAGGAAGCGGATTGTGCCGTAGCCCAGGAGAAATTCCGCGCTGAGGCGGCCGACGCCGAGGCCGGGGTTGCGCCAGAAGCGCCACTGGAGCCAGGCGAAGAGGACCAGGCCCTCGCCGAAGGCCTGGTAGAGCTGGGAGGGGTGGCGGGGTTCGGGCAGTCCGGTCGCCGGGTTGGCCGGGCTTTCGGGAAAGACGACCGCCCACGGTAGTCGGTTTGGGGTGCCCCACAGCTCGCCGTTAATGAAGTTTGCCAGGCGGCCGAAGAAGAGGCCGACCGGGGCGGCGGTGGCCAGGAGGTCGGTGATCCCGAGAAAGGGAAGCTGGTTCCGCCGGGCGAAGAACCAGGTGGCGAGGATGACCCCGGCCATCCCTCCGTGGCTGGCCATGCCCCCCTTCCAGAGCGCGAAGAGGATGAGAGGGTCCCGGACGAATTCCTGCCAGTCGTAGAGCAGCACGTAGCCCAGGCGTCCGCCGACGACCACGCCGACGAGCAGGTAGGTCAGCAGGTCGAGTTCCCGGCCCGCGGCGAGGGGGGAGCGTCCGCGCCGCCGGTAGAGGACGAGCAGGCCGATCCCCGCCGCGAATCCGAGGAGATAGGCCAGCCCGTAGAAGCGGACGCCCTCGATCGGAAACCCTTCCGGAAAGCGGAAGAGAAAGGGGCTCCAGTCGTGGGTCCAGTGGGCGGGGGTCGTCATGGGCGTGGGATCGGGTCAGTTGGAACGGGAGCCGCCCCGCTGGCGGCGGCCCGGGCGGGCGACGGATCGTGCGACCCGGTCGGAAGTTCCCGCCGGTGGTGAACATCTTCGTACACCCCGCCCCCGATCAGCTCCTCCCCCCGGTAGAAAGCGAGAATTTGGCCGAGGGCGAGCGCCCGCTGCGGTTCGCGGAATTCGACCCGAACGGCATTCTCCGCCGCATCGACGATCCGGATTTCCTGGCTGGGGTCGCGGTAGCGCGGCTTGGCGGAGAGGGTTTCCCCGGGAGTGGGCGGCTCGCCGATCCAGTTGAGCGATCCGATCCGGGCACCGCGTTGGTAGAGCAGGGGAGTCTCCGGTCGGTCGAATCCGACGACCAGCCGGTTGGTCTGCAGATCCTTCGCCACGACGACGAAGGCCTCGTGGTCGGTGTTGGAGGGGATGCCGATGCCCCGGCGCTGCCCGATCGTGAACCGGTGCAGCCCCTGGTGCCGTCCTCGCACCGTGCCTTCGACGTCCACGATCTCGCCCGGCCGGTCGGGAATGTGGCGGGCGAGGAATTCGTCGATCTTCACCTTGCCCAGAAAGCAGATTCCCTGGCTGTCTTTTTTATCGGCGTTTGGAAGGCCGGCCTCGGCGGCGAGTCGCCGGACTTCGCTTTTGCGCAGTCGCCCGACCGGGAAATCGACCCCGGCCAGATCCTCCGCCCGGGTCATGGCGAGAAAGTAGCTCTGGTCCTTTCCCTTGTCCACTCCCTCGAGAATCCGCGTGCGCCCGTCTCGCACCTCCGCGCGGCAGTAGTGGCCGGTGGCGATCCGGTTGAAACCACCGGCGCGGGCGAGCGCACGGAACACGCCGAATTTCATCTCGCGGTTGCACATCACGTCGGGGTTCGGGGTGATTCCCCGGCGGTAGCCTTCGACCAGATAGGAGACGATCTTTTCGCGGTAGTCGCGGACGAGATTCACGATGCGGAAGGGAATGCCGAGGTGCCCGGCGACCGCCCGGGCGTCTTCGATGTCCTCCCGCGCCGGGCACTGGCCGAGATCTTCCTCGTCGAGCCAGGTGCGGATGTAGGCCCCTTCGACCGCGCGCCCCCCTTCCGCCAGAATGCGCGCGGCCAGCGCGCTGTCGACGCCCCCGGAGAGGGCGACGAGAGTCCGTCCGTCGGGTCCGTCGGCGGAGGAGGAGGAGGAGGGTCTGGAATCGGATGGGTGCAAGGGACGGTGGCGAGGTGGGGAGACCGCGACGGTCAATGGAGACACTGTTGTCGTTTTCGGGGAGCGGGGTCAAGCCGGGGCGAGGGAGGGCTTCGCGGAAACCCCAGGGGCGTTTCATCTGGGAATTGGTGGACCGTGTGCCCTGTTGGAGTCCCGGATTTCCTGCCCTCCGAAGCTCGGCCCGTCCACCAGAGCCTTGGCGTAGGCGGGAAAGCGTAGGAGGGATCCGGTTTTCGTCCCGGAGTGGACCTGCTGTGGGACCGCCTGAACAGCCGTCGCTCTTCGAGCTATGGCCGTCAAGAGGCGGGACTCCAATGGAAGCAGCCAGATGAGATGCCCCCGGCCTTCTTCGCCGTTCCGGCGATTCGGTCTTGTCTTTGCCATGTTTTCGTCAAACCGTGGGTTTTTTTCCGAAATCATGGAAACCACCGCATCCCCGCCTCCTTTGCCCGCACCGACCAGTCCCTTTCCGTTCTATCTCCGCAACCTGGCGATTCTCCTCCTGGTGATGTCCGGGTATCTGGTGTACGATCAGTGGAAATGGTGGTCCTCGCGGGAGGATTACAGCTTCGGCTTCATTGTCCCTTTTTTCGTCGGGTATGTGATCTACGACCGATGGTCGAAGATCCGGGCCTTTTTGCTCCGCCGGGAATGGGACGGAGCCGAATCGCCGGTGGTCTCCGTCTCCGAGGCTCCCCTGACCCGGTTTCTGATCGTTGGCGCCTGGGGGGGCGCTCTGGGCGGACTCGGGCTTTTTTTCCTGGGCGGATTCCTCCAGGCGATCGCCAACAATCCGCTTTTGCCCGGCGGGCAGGCTCTCGCCTTCGGCTTTGCCGCAACCACCCTTTCCCTCGCCTTTCTTGCGGCCGGCTGGGCACCGAGTCCGCCGGGGACGATCGTTCCGGCCCGCCAGCGGTTCTTTTTCGCGGGGCTCTTCGTTTTTCCCGCCCTGATTTGGATTCTTTCCCTGCCCCTTCTCAATTTCGCGGAACACCGGGTCAGTCTTTTTCTGCTGAACCAGGTGACCGTCGTGGTTTTCAACGTCTTCGATATACTCGCCATCCCCCTCGAACGGCAGGGCAATGTTTTGATTCTCGAAAAGGGGCAGGTCGGGGTGGAGGACGCCTGCTCGGGCATTCGTTCGCTGACCGCCTGTCTGTTCGCCGGTTCCTTTCTGGCGGCGGTCTTCCTCCAGCGTTGGTGGAAGAAGGTGTTGATGATCGTTTGCGCGATGATTTTCGCCTTCATCATGAACATTTTCCGGAGCCTTTTCCTGACCTCGTGGGCGCACCTGCATGGTTCGGAGTCGATCGCCGGAACCGTCCACGACGTGACCGGATACGCCGTTCTCGGATTCACCTGCGTCGGACTCCTTCTCCTTCTCCCCATCTTCAATTTCCGAGTAAACCTCGAGGGTCCCGGTGACGGAGATCAGCGACTGGCCGGAGACGACCGGCAATCGGACGGGCGACCGGAATGAAGATCCTGATGGCGACTCCGGAGGTCGCTCCTTTTGTCAAGGAGGGGGGGCTTGCCGACGTGGTCGGTGCCCTTCCGAAGGCGCTGGCCGCCACCGGGCACGATGTGCGGATCGTCTGTCCCCGGCACGGGAGTGTCAGCGTGGGCCCCGATTGGACCCGGCGGCCCGAGGTCCTCCATGTGCCGACCGGCGCGGGCACCCACCACGCCGCCCTCTGGGAGACCCGGCTCGGAACCCGTGCGGACGTCCCCCTTTACTTCGTTGAATACGAAGAATATTTCGCGCGGGGCGAGATCTACCACGGGCCGTGGGGTCCGCACGGAGACAACGACCGGCGCTTCGCCTTCTTTTCCCGTTCGGTCTTCGAGTTGTGCCACGCCATCGGCTGGGTGCCGGATGTAATTCACTGCCACGACTGGACGACCGGTCTGGTCCCGGTTTTCCTGAACACCTTGTTCCGCGACGGTCCCTGGGCCGGGACGGCTTCGGTCTTCACCATCCACAACCTCGAGCACCAGGGGCACTTTTCGCGGGGACTCCTCGAGTTCGCGGGCCTTCCCGATTCCGTCTTCCGGGAAGACGGAATCGAATCCTACGGCGGGTTGAACTGGATGAAGGGGGCGATCTACCACGCGAACAAGATCACGACCGTCAGTCCGACCTATGCCCGGGAAATCCGCTCGCCGGCGGGGGGGTTCGGTCTCCACAACGCCCTCCGGTTCAAAGGGGCCGACCTCGTCGGGATCCTCAATGGAATCGATCTCGACGAGTGGAACCCGGGCGCGGACGCGTTCCTTCCCCGGCCCTTCGGCGCGGACGATCCCGGCGGGAAGTCGGCTGTGTCCGGGGCGTTGCGGGAGGCTTTCGGATTGGAGGCGAGGTCCGAACTGCCGATCTTCGGCGTGGTTTCCCGTCTCTATCACCAGAAGGGCCTCGACCTGCTCGCCTCGGTGGTGGAGCGCATGGCGGAGTCCGGAAGAATGCAACTGGTGGTTCTGGGATCCGGAGAGGCCTGGGAGGAGAGGTGCTTCCGGGAGGCCGCCGCCCGGCACCCCGGAACGGTCGGCGCCCACATCGGTTTCAGCGAGCGGCTGGCCCATCTGGTCATCGGGGGGGCCGACTTTTTCGTAATGCCCAGTCGGTTCGAGCCGTGCGGGCTGGGGCAGCAGTACGCAATGCGCTACGGCACAATCCCGGTCGTCCGCCGTACGGGGGGGCTTGCCGATACCGTCACCCCCCTCGGGCGGGACGGGGCGACCGGCCTGCTTTTCGACGAACCCCAGCCCCACGCCCTCCTCGACAGTATTTTCGAAGCGGTCCTCCTGTGGGAACACGCTCCCGAGGAGATCGCGCACCTCCGCCGCAATGGAATGACCCGTGACGCCTCGTGGGAGCGGTCGGCGGAGGAGTACCGCCGGGTGTACGAGTGGGCGGTGCGGGTCCGGCGGTAAGCGATGAGAATTTTTGGTTTGCGGTCTGGTCTCCCGCATGGGTTTGGCTGAGGACCCGTCTTCGCAAAACTTCGTATTGTTCTGTGACCGCCCCCCCCAGTCAAATCCGGCTGACAGCAACCGACGGGAGATCTTGCTCTTCGCCGTGGCACGGCAGCCGCCCTCCCCGCACTTGTGGCTGCGCCTGGGATATTCGTGGTCGGTGGGCTTGCCCTCCGATCCCCGGCGGCACGGGCAACAACCCTGATTTCCACGGATGCCCGGTGTCGGTCCGGAGAGGTTCGGGGGTATCCGCGGCCACTACCACCTTCGGATCGAGGGGCAAGCCCCGCGACCACGGAAGAACACCGATTCGAACGACCAAAGTCATGCGACTTCGTAGTTGGATGACTTTAGTCGTCCAACCGGAAAGCGGCTTGGCGGAAAAGACATTCCCTTGTGTCGGCAGACCACTGGAAAATGGAGAAAATCCCTTCCAAAACTCCACGCACTTGTGGTTACACCCGATCCCTCCTTCACCACGGGTTTTCCCTTGTCCCGGATACGGAGCGGAGGCATTCCAGAAACGGATGGCGAAAGACCCACAAACCGACCGGACTCGAGCATTGCGGCTCGACGACGAAGGGGCCGTTCTGATGCCCCGTCTGATCCTCCCCCCGAACCTGCGGGCGGCGGTTGAGCGGAGCGGCCAGGCGGTCGTAAAGCTGGAGCTGCGGGTCGGGTCCGGGACGGTCGCCCCCGAGAAACTGGACAGAACCGCCGGGTACTGTCTTTCGGAAGGGGCCGCCCGCGTGCTCTGGATGTTGGCAAACTGGTGCGGGCGCTGGCCCGGAAGCCTCTTGCAGTTGTCCGCGGGGCGGTTGGACGAATTGCGGGCGGCCGCCGGGGCGGAACCGGTTTTTTCCCTGCACGGGGCGGAGGAGCCACTGCCGCCCCAGTCCGAACCTCTGCTGTGGATCGCCGGGCGGGCCCGCCGGGAACAAAGTGGCGGTGACAAACCCGCCGCCGCCCTCCGGGAACCGGCGGACGGCGGGAAGAAGGCGGCGCGGGCATTGCGGGGAGAATCCTCGGGCGGAGTCCCGGCGGCCACCCCGGGGACGATCGACGGATCCGAGCATTTCCTGGCGATCGGGTTGCCCTCCCGGGAGCATTCGGCCTATGGGGAAGTTCGCGAGCGGGTGAAGGCCGACCGGTTCAAACTCGAGCCGTCGAATCGCAAATGGTGGCTGCGGGACCGGCAGCGGGTTCTGGAGTTCCTCGCCCGTTATGGAAAGGACATTGAATCGAGGTGGGGGCTGAAATCCACCGATAATTTCCGCACGCGCACGGCGGAGATCCGCCGTCTCGAACCGGAGATTTCCGTCGAACCGATTCGCGGCAAAGACGGGGAGTTTGCCGTCTCGGTGGACTGGAAGGGCGCTTCCGAAAGCGAGGTGCGGGATGCCGTGCGCGAGGGAAAGTCCCATATCGAATCGGGCAAGCGGATTTATTTGGTCGATCCGGAAAAGGTCGGGAAGGTGCGCCGGCTCCGGGAGAAGGTGCGGGCGGCGGGAGGATCGCCGGACCCGTCCCCGGCTTTCCCGGAAGCGGACGTCCGTTTCCGGATCGGGGCGCGGGCGCTGCCGGATGTGGACGAGACCCTGGCCGGGATCGATCCCGAGTGGGTGTCTCCCGATGCGTGGCGGGAGAGCGTGCGGCGCCTTCGCGATCCGGATGCCGTCGAGCTGCCGGAGCTGCCCGACTCCCTCGGGTCCCGCCTGCGCGGATACCAGAAAATCGGCGTCGGCTGGTTCTGGAACCTCCATCGGAGCGGGTTGGGCGGATTGCTCGCCGATGAGATGGGGCTCGGCAAAACGGTGCAGAGTCTCGGCCTGATCGGCTGTCTGGCCAACTCGGCCGAAGGGAAACCGGCCCTGGTCGTTTGTCCGGCGTCGCTCGTGGAGAACTGGGTGCGGGAGGCCCGCGAGTTCCTGCCCGGGATTCGCGCCCACGCCTACCGGGGGACGTCGCGGGATCTGGATTTTTCCGGGCTCGGAGCGAACGATCTCCTGGTCACCTCCTACGGAACGTTGCGGGCGGACCGGGCGCTCTTCCTGAAAACGGGGTTTTCGACGATCATCGCCGACGAAGCCCAGCACTTCAAGAATCCGGCCACCGAGACCGCGCGGGTGATGCGCGGCCTGCGGGGCGACTCGCGGTTCGCCTTGACCGGGACTCCGATCGAAAACTCGATCACCGACCTGGCCGGGATCGGCCGGTTCGCGCTACCGGCGATCTTCGGAGGGCGGCGGTCCGCCGCGGATGCCGATCCGGAGACGACCCTGGCCCGGACCCGTCCGTACCTGTTGCGCCGCACGAAGGCCGAAGTCCTGACCGACCTCCCGGAAAAGTGGGAATCCCGCCGGTACGTGGCTCTGAGCGAACCACAGCAGGCGTTGTATCAGGAAATCCGGGCCAAAACCGAGCGCCGCCTGTTCGCCCTGCGTTCCTCAGGGGTGAAAGGCGGGCGGATGACAGCCGAATTGTGGACCGAATTGCTGCGACTCCGGCAAGCCACGGCGGAACCGAGAATCCTCGATTCCGCCCTTCCCCGCGAAGCGTCGGCCAAGGCGGAGGGCCTTTTGGAGATTATCGGAGAAGCGATGGACGGGGGGAGCCGGCTCCTGGTCTTTTCCCAGTTCACCCAAACGCTGGGCTGGCTCCGCCAGGATCTGGAGGGCGAGGGAATCGACTACTGCTACCTCGACGGTTCGACCCGCAACCGGCAGGCACTGGTGGACCGCTTCAATGGGGATGCGTCGATCCCGGTCTTCCTGCTGTCGCTGAAAGCCGGGGGAACCGGGCTCAATCTGACCGGCGC
This sequence comes from uncultured Puniceicoccaceae bacterium, assembly GCA_964507815.1. GTDB lineage: Bacteria > Verrucomicrobiota > Verrucomicrobiia > Opitutales > Puniceicoccaceae > Puniceicoccus. The sequence continues at coordinate 7,214 of CAZDRT010000063.1, read as the reverse complement.
GGATACGGTTGTCCACTACGACCCATGGTGGAATCCGGCCGCCGAGGCCCAGGCGACGGACCGGGTGCACCGGATCGGGCAAACCCGGAAGGTTCAATCGATCCAGTTGATCGGAACCGGAACGGTCGAAGAAAAAGTCGTGCGCATGCAGGAGGAAAAACGCGCCCTCCTCGGCGATCTCTTCGAGAGCGAGGGCCGGTCCTCCGTTATGGATCTGGAGGCGCTGATGGGGTTGGTGGAGTCGGGGTAGTCGGAAGTTGGATTCTCAAAAAAACACAAGCGATTCATCAACATGCTGTTAGAGTGATGCGATTGTCAGCAGGGAACTGCTCAAGAACCGAACGGAAAGATCATCACCTTCGCCTTCGACGAGGGACAGGAACTGACCGAGCACACTGCCTCTTTCGACGACTTTCCGGAGGGTGTCAATCTTTTCGGTCGATTTGCGGCCATCGCGCAAGCACGAGGCCCTACGATTTTTTTTGGGCTGATTTTTTTTTCGTAGGGCGCGTGCTTGCGCGCGTGCCGCTCCCGGGGATCCGAAAACAGGCGACCCATCGCTGAAAAAATCAGGGAAACTTGTGTTTGAATGTTAGGGCAAGCCCCTCGATCCGAAGGTGGTAGTGGCCGCGGATACCCCCGAACCTCTCCGGACCGACACTGGCCATCCGTGGAAATCAGGGTCGTTGCCCGTGCCGCCGGGGATCGGAGGGCAAGCCCACCGACCACGGATATCCCAGGCGCAACCGCAATGGTGGGGAGGGCGGCTGCCGTGCCACGGCGTAGCAAGATCTCCCGTCGGTTGCTGTCAGCCGGATTTGACTGGGGGGGGGCGGTCACAGAACAATACGAAGTTTTGCGAAGACGGGTCCTCAGCCGCCGCATTGCGGGAACGGGAATGGGAAGCCACCGAATAATTTTGGCGGCGCGGGAATCTTCCGGAGGTGGAGCGAATCCCCCTTCCGACGCATCGCGGCGGCTGAGGACAGCCGCCCTCCCGCCGTAGTTCAGCGGGGGTGTAACCACAAGTGCGTGGAGCTATGGAAGGGATTTCCTCCCGTGTTCCAGTGGTCTCCCGACACAAGGGGATGCCTTTTCCGCCAAGCCGCTTCGGGTTGGACGACTAAAGTCATCCAACTACGCAGTCGCATGACATCACCTGTTGAAAACCTTTCGAGGCAACCCATCGGTCGTTAAGATCAAAGACGAAGTTTCAGATAAATTCAAGACTTTTCGCAGGCGGACCGATACCTAGACACCCGCTGAACCGGGGCCGGAACCAGGGCAAGGACCGTTCGGCACCATGCGGAGCCATCAAAGGGCTTTCCGAATGGAGCCACCTGTCGGGATCGAACCGACGACCTGATGATTACAAATCAACTGCTCTACCAGCTGAGCTAAGGTGGCGGGTGGTGCTCCGGAATCCCCACTAGAGCGGGGTTCGCGGATTTGCTCAAGCGTAAATCAAACGTGCTCGCGGGCGTAGGCTTCGTAGAGGCGGATCGCTTCGCTGAGAGCCTCCTTGCCGACCGGTTTGACCAGGTACCCCTTCATGCCGACTTCCTCTGCCCGCAGTCGGTCGGGCGGCGTCGCCGCAGCCGTTAGGGCGATGATATAGGGCGGGGGATCAGAGGCTCTCTTCAGAATTTCCCTGGTGGCCTCGAATCCGTTTCGTACCGGCATCTGGCAGTCCATGAAGATCAGGTCGAAAGGGCCTTGTTCTTCGAATATCCGGATCGCTTCCTCGCCGTTTTCGACGGTGACGGCGGTTTTTTCGAGAGAGCGGAGTTGGAGTTCGGTGACACGCCGGTTGATCGGGTTATCCTCGACGACGAGAATGCGCGGTCCCGAATTCGGCACCCGGGTCCGGTTGTTCCGGGCGGGAGAGGGAAGGTCGATGAGCTGCTCCTCGCCTTCGGGTTCTTCGGCGGGGTGGAAGGGCAGATCAACGAAAAAGACACTTCCCCGGTCCGGTTCGCTCTCGAACCAGATTCGACCGTTCATCGCCTCCATCAGGCGGCGGCAGATCGCCAGTCCAAGCCCGGTTCCTCCGAACTTGCGCGTGGTCGAGGAGTCCGCCTGGGTGAAGAGCTGGAACAATTTCGGTCCGAATTCGGGATCGATCCCGATGCCGGAATCCCTGACGGCGATTCGCACGCGGGGATACGGTTCGGTCGGGCGGGAGAGCCGCACCTCCACCCCGCCTTTTTCGGTGAACTTGATGGCATTGGAGATGAGATTGCCGAGGACCTGCCGAATGCGTTCGGGATCTCCGGCGACCGATGCGGGGAAGTCCGGATCGACACTGGATTCGAGGGCAATCGACTTTTCAGCGGCCCGGGGACGATAGAGGTCGATGACTTCGCGCACGAGGGAGACAAGCGAGAAAGCGGATTTTCGGATCTCCAGCTTTCCCGCCTCCATTTTAGAATAGTCCAGAACGTCGTTCAGGAGGTGGTGGAGACTTTCCCCGCTGCGATGAATCGTACCGATGTAGTCTCGGTGTTCCGGGGACAAATCGTCATCGAGGAGAATTTGGGTCATACCGAGGATTCCGTTGAGCGGCGTGCGGATTTCGTGACTCATGGTCGCCAGGAAATTGCTCTTGGCGGAATTGGCCCGGATGGCCTCGAGGGCGGATTCCTCGGCTTTCAAAAGGGCCTCCTGGATGTCCCGCTCGTAGGACTTTTTCTGCAGGGCGATCCCGATACTCCCGGCTACGGATTGCAGGAGACTGCTCTCCGCTTCGGGCCAGTCCCTTGGCTCCCGGCAGTCCACGAACGCCACGAGGCCGGCCAGCCGCTCTTCCGAATGAACGGGGACCATCAGTATCGAGTGGATATTCTCTTTCTCGAAGAGGCCGCGCTGGGTTTCGGGCACCTGATCGATCCGGGCTTTGACCGGGCGATGGTCTTTCAGCGATTTGATCCAATCCAGAAGTTGGGGTCCGTCCATCCGGATCGCCTCCTTGCCGGCGCCGGTCGTCTCTTCCTCGGGTCTCCGCCATTCGGAGACGAGGGTCAGGCGGCCGATTTTCGGTTCCGAGACCGATTCGGTGTAGGAGTAATAGCAGGACCGGTCGACGTCGCAGGCTTCGCCGAAAAGCCGGAGGATGCGGAGAATGGTCCGGTCCAGGTTCGAGGACTCCAGAAGAATCTGATTGGCCTTCGCGAAGCGTGCGAGCAGTTCGTCGGAGCGTTTTCGGGGGGTGATGTCCTCCTTGATCGCCACATAGTGGGCGATTCTCCCCTGCTCGTCAAGAATGGGAAAGATCGTGGCGTATTCCCAGAAAAGGGAGCCGTCCTTCCGGCGGTTTTGCATCTCGCCCGTCCAAGTGTCGCCGGAGCGGATCGTCTTCCAGAGGTCTTCGTAAACGTTCTGCGGCTGCCTTCCTGATTTGAGGATGTTGGGGTTTCGCCCGATGACCTCGTCGGAACGGTAGCCGGTCTTCCGGGTGAACGCCGCGTTCACGTAAGTGATGATTCCCGATGCGTCCGTGAAAACGATGGATCCCGAACTCAGTTCGAGGGTTTTCTCCAGAAGTTCGATACTCGCCCCCACTAAACTTTTTTTGGGTTCCATATTCTTTCCCGGCAAGGGGAAAATAAAACGTAAAACGGAAGAAGGTCAACCCATCCGCAGGGCGGGAGTGTCCTCCCGTGGGGGACCTTCATCGGTGGATTCCGGTCATTTTGCTCGAAGGCCACGGGAGGTTTCTGAGAGGAGTGGTTGTTCGCAGGTTCCTCGGGGCGGCACACGCGCATGCAACTCTACAACCGGAAGCCGATGGAGACGGTGCCCAGCCAGCCGTCTCCGTCGCCCTCGATGCGGCGGTAGCCGCCGAGGGCGAGGATCACGCGGTCGTATCCGCCTTCGAGTTCGAAGCCAAAGTAGGTGTTGTCGCGATCAGCGCCGACCGGCTCGAACCAGGTCCGCAGGATGCCGCCCTTGAGGCCGTATCCGAAGCCGTCGCCGAGGGTGTCCATGCCGACGAGAATTTTCCCGCCTCCGATGCCCAGTTCGGCTTCCACCAAGGGGCGTAATTCCGGGGAGCCCGGTTCGCCCGGGCCTGTGAAATAGTAGCCGCCGGAGGCGCTCACCATCAGGGGGGAGGAAACCTTGAGGGCGAGAAACGTTTCGGCGTTTGAAACAAGGGAACCCGGTCCGAGAAGAACGAGGGCGAGGACGAGGGCTTTCCGGGGAATGAATTTCATGGAAGGGGAGAAGGGAGCAACCGAAACAGCGTGTCAAGACCGGGCGGGGGTGTCGGCGTCGAAGTGTTTCGGGTGTCTTTTTGATTTGTCAGTGCTTGAACCCGAGGGCTTCGGGCAGAAAGTCGAGCAGACGCGTGGTCCGGACCGCCCAGTTTCCCTGGGCGCGGGCGAGACAGTCGGCCGCCCGTCCGTGCCAGACGGTGGCGAGGGCCGCCGCCGGCGCGGGGGTCGTCGGGTGCTGGGCGAGGAGGGATCCGATCATTCCGGAGAGCAGGTCCCCCGTCCCCCCGCGGGCGAGGACGGGGCCGCCGAACGGGGAGAGATAGACCTTTTCGGAGTCGGCGATCCGGGTGCGCGGACCTTTGAGGACGACCACCGCGCGGTTCGCGCGGCAGAAACGGCGGAGAGCCCCGGCTCCGTTGTCTTCGAAAGACTCCCCGCCGATGCGCTGCCATTCCCCCGGGTGGGGGGTCAGGACGACGGAGGGAAAATCCGAAGGGCGCCGGGAAAGACATTCGCCGATGCCCGGGAAGAGGCCGTCGGCATCGAGAACGAGAGGCTTCTCCACGGTCTCGACGACGGTTCGCGCCAGTTCGAGTGCGGCGGCGGACCGTCCGAGTCCGGGCCCGAGGAGGATGGCGGAGAAATCCCCGAAACGGGGCCGGAGGGCGTCGAGGACTCCGGTGTGGAGGCCGCCTTCCTCGGCTTTGACGGTGGTCCACATGGCTTCGGGCTGAAGGACGGTTCCGGCGCGGGCGACGGATTTGACCGTGCCCACGGTGACGAGGCCGACACCCGAATTGGCGGCGGCCATCGTTGCCATCAGGCAGGCGCCCGGCATGGAATCGGATCCGGCCAGGATGAGCAGGTGGCCGTAGGTCCGCTTGTGGGTGAGAGGCTCGCGGAAGGCGGCGAGCTGCCAGAGCGTGTTCCGGCGGAGAATGCACATTTCCGGGCTCAGGTCGGGCCGGGGCCGGAAGAAGCCCAGATCGAGGTAGCGGACGCGTCCGACCCGGTCGATGGTCGCGTTCTCGGCCAGGGGGAGCTTGGCGATACCCGTCGCGTAGGTGAAATCGGCCCGGAAGGCGCGCGGATCCGATTCGTCGGCGACGCCGGACGGCAGATCGACGGCCGCCCGGAGTCGGAAGGAGGGGAAGGCGTTGACTGCTTCGACGATGCCCAGGGGCGCGCCCCGGAGTGGCGGGCGGCACTGCATCCCGAAGAGTCCGTCGATGCACAGATCAATGCAGCGTCCGCAGGCGAAGCGGTCGAGGCGGGCGCGCAGATCCGCGCCCTCCTCGACGTCGAGGACATCCGCCCGGACGCGCAGAAGTTCGAAGGGTGCCCGCACGTTGGGCCGCAGGTCCGCGAGCGGGAAGGCGGAGAGGACCAGAATTTCGAGGTCGGGATGGCGGTCCAGCAGGGTGTTCGCGCAGATGAGGGCATCGCCGGCGTTGTGCCCTTTGCCGGCCAGGATGACCGCCTTTCCCTGCGCCGGAAAGCCGCCGATTTCTTCGAAATCGTCTTCGATCGCGGCGGCGATGGCCCGCCCGGCGCGGTACATGACGACATCCTCCGTCTCCTGGCCGCTGGAGAAATAGGCGGACTCGTACTCGGCCGAAGCGGAGCAGGACAGGATGGGATGGGAGGCCAGGTGCACGGGAGAGGGAAAGAGCGGGGCGGGACGGGAGGAAATAATTCGGAAGGCGGTCGGTTTATGCGATCAGGAGGGCGATGGCGGTGGCGTGTTCGCGGGTGTGAGCGAGGCTGATGAGCACGTTTCCTGCCGATCTGGCCCGGAGAAGCTCCAGACCCGCCGGATCGAGGCGGATCGAGGGTTTGCCGAGGGAATCGCGGGCGACCTCGGCGGTTTTCCACCCCATGTGCTCGCCGATGCCGGTGCCGAAGGCCTTGGAGACGGCCTCCTTCGCCGCGAATCGGGCCGCGAAGTGGGGACCGGGGAATTTCATGCCGTCGCAGTAGGCCAGCTCTCCGTCCGTGAAGACCCGGTTCCGGAAGCGGTCCCCCTGGCGCTCGAGGGCGCGGACGATCCTGGATACCTCGATGAGGTCGATGCCCACGCCGAGAATACGGGCGCCGGAGGGAAGGTCGGGGAGCGTCATGGGTTCGGGGGGGCGGGGGCCATGCGGATTTTCATTTCGCGGACGGCTTCTTCGATCCCGGTGAAAAGAGCCCGGGAAAGAATGGAGTGACCGATGTTCAACTCGTGAAGATGCGGCAGGCACCGGATTGCGGAGATGTTCGTGTAGTTGACCCCGTGTCCGGCGTTGACGACGATTCCGGCCCGGTTCGCCCTCACGGCACCGTTGACGAGCCGCTCCCACTCCTCGTCTTCACGTGGGCCGCCGAAGGCATGCGCGAAGGCCCCCGTGTGCAGCTCGATGACCGGCGCGCGCAGTTCGGCGGCGGCATCGATCTGCCGGGGATCGGGATCGATGAACAGGCTGACCTCGATACCGGTTCCGCCGAGTGCTTCGATCACCCCGCGGGCTTCCTCCCGGCGGGAAATCAGATCAAGCCCGCCTTCGGTCGTCACCTCGCGGCGGTTCTCCGGGACCAGGCAGACGCAGTCCGGCCGCAGGTCGAGGGCGAGTTGGATCATCTCCCTGGTGCAGGCCATCTCGAAATTCAGTCGGGTGGCGACGGCCTCGCGGAGGCGGTAGATGTCGCGGTCCTGCATGTGGCGGCGGTCTTCCCGCAGGTGGGCGGTGATGCCGTCGGCTCCGGCCTGCTCCGCGCGCAGGGCGAGAAGAACCGGATCGGGCTCGACGAAGCCTCCGCAGCTCCGGTCCTCGTCCCGGTAGCGGGCCTGGCGGACGGTGGCGCAATGGTCGATGTTCACCCCGAGGAGGGGCAGGGAACGTGGGCGGTTCATCAAGCGTATCCAAACGCGAAAGAGGGGGGATTTCCAGCATTTTTCTCGGGGCGGGGGTGTAACCACAAGTGCGTGGAGCTATGGAAGGGATTTCCCCCCGTTTT
>CAZDRT010000062.1:0-17316 GCA_964507815.1 uncultured Puniceicoccaceae bacterium | reverse complement strand
GGCCCCATCCCATGGAAGGCGGGGATTGGGAGGGGCTGAACGTCTTCCCGAAGATTCGTCCGTGACCGGTCTGTTCTTGCCCGGGGTGCGGGGGGACTTTGGAAAAGATCCCTCCGCGCTTGTGGCGGCATGGTGGCATTCGTTCTGGATGCCTATGCGAAGATCTTTCATCGGCGAAGCCCCGCCCCCTGCGCGTGGAGATATTGCCACACCGTGGGATGGTGTGCGCCTTCCGCAGCGCGGTGGACAGGAGTGTCCATCCTCCCTTACAACCGCTCGGGTGGCCGATCATCCCGCCCGGCTTGCGACCAAAATGAGATTTATTATCAACAATACTTATTCCTTGATCTTTTCCCGCGATTATTTCTAATCTTCCCGATCAATTTTTCAACACACTCCCGACCCGTCGTTTTCCGCTCCGCAATCCACAACTCCCGATGAACGTCATCGCCCTCACGCTCCTGATCAGCCTGCTGCTCGCCTGCCTGTTTCTTTGCTTTTTTCTCTTTCTGCACCGGCGGAACGCGGGGAGCCCGGAGCAGGACGCCCTCCTCCCCCTGCGCGACGACGACCCGAAACCCGGAAAAAACAGTCGCCCCAAATCCCTCTGACCTTTTAGGACTGGATAAATGCACGCCCCTACCCGCACCACCATTGAATACGACGACCGGATCACCCGGCAGTTCACGATCGCCTCGATTTTCTGGGGAGTAATCGGCATGTCCGTCGGGGCGCTGGTCGCCTCCCAGCTGAACTTCTGGCAGATGAACGGGAAGTTTCTCGAATGGATCAGCTTCGGCCTGATCCAGAACGAGGGCCTGCAGGAACTCACTTTCGGGCGCCTCCGCCCGCTCCACACCAACGCGGCGATTTTCGCCTTCGTGGGGAATATGATGTTCGCCGGCATCTACTACTCGACCCAGCGTTTGTGCCGGGTGCGTCTGGCTTCGGATCTCCTCTCGAAGATCCACTTCTGGGGATGGCAGCTGATCATCGTGGCGGCGGCGATCACCCTGCCCCTGGGAATGACCCGGGGCAAGGAGTACGCCGAACTGATCTGGCCGATCAACATCGCCGTCGCCCTGATCTGGGTCGTCTTCGGGGTGAATTTTTTCTGGACGCTCGCCCGGCGCAACGAGCGCAGCCTCTACGTGGCGATCTGGTTCTACATCGCGACCATCGTGACGGTGGCGATGCTCTACATCGTCAACCACCTCTCGGTCCCGACCAGCTGGAACCACAGCTATCCGATCTTCGCCGGGGTGCAGGACGCTCTGGTCCAGTGGTGGTACGGGCACAACGCGGTGGCCTTCTTCCTGACCACTCCGATCCTCGGGATCATGTACTACTTCGTCCCGAAGGCGGCCCAGCGTCCGGTGTACAGCTACCGTCTTTCGGTCATCCACTTCTGGTCACTGGTCTTCCTCTACATCTGGGCCGGTCCGCACCACCTTCTCAACACCGCGCTCCCCCCGTGGCTCCAGGCCCTCGGGATGATTTTCAGCCTCATGCTCTGGGCGCCCTCCTGGGGCGGGATGCTCAACGGCCTCCTGACCCTCCGCGGCGCCTGGCACCGCCTGCGGACCGATCCCGTGCTCAAATTCCTCGCCGCCGGGGTGACCTTCTACGGCATGGCGACCTTCGAGGGGCCGTTGCTTTCGATCAAATCGCTGAACAGCCTCTCCCACTATTCGGACTGGACGATCGGGCACGTTCACGGGGGGACGCTCGGGTGGAACGGCTTCATGGCCGCCGGCATGTTCTACTGGCTCGCACCGCGACTCTGGAAACGCCGGGGCTCGACCGAGGATCCCCACGACGAGGAGGTCAGCTGCCGCGGTCTCCATTCGATCGCACTCGCCAACATGCATTTCTGGCTCGGGATGGTCGGCATCCTCCTCTACATCTCCTCGATGTGGGTCTCGGGGATCACCCAGGGGATGATGCTGAACGCGGTCGATGGCACCATCCTCGCCTATCCGGAGTTCATCGAAACCCTCAACGCCATCCGCAACCCCATGCTCTTCCGCCTGGTCGGCGGGGTCTTCTACCTGGCCGGTTTCTTCCTGCTGGCCTACAACATCTACCGGACCATACGGGCCGGCGAGCCGACCACGGGCACCGTGGAGGTGGAACCGGACGACGAGCGCGAACCGGGGTTGCTCAGCGCGTTCCTCAACGCCCCCGTCCTCTACTCCGCCGGGCTCATCGTCTTCGGTGCCTTCTGGCTTTTCGGCGGCGGCGGGTTCCTCGTCCTCGGGATGATCGGCACCATTATGATCGTTCTCGTGGCGATCGCCCATTTCGAGATGAGCGGCGCCCGCTGGGTGGACTGGTACGACAAACTCCTGCGCAACTGGGCGGGATTCACGGTGCTGACCTTCATCGCGGTCGCCCTCGGCGGGGCCATCCAGATCATCCCGACCATCACCGTCGAGCGGGCCTCGAACATCGAGGGCCGCATCCAGATCCCCTACACCCCGCTCGAACTGGCGGGACGGGACGTTTACGTCAGCGAAGGCTGCTACAACTGCCACAGCCAGATGATCCGCACGATGGTTCCGGACGTGCTCCGATACGGTCCCAAGGAGGACGAGGGCTACTCGCGGCTCGGCGAGTCGATCTACGATTTTCCTTTCCAATGGGGATCGAAACGAACCGGCCCGGACCTCGCCCGGGAGGGGGGTAAGATCAAGGAGGGCTACGAGTTCATGCGGATCGGCAAGCGGGGCAACGACTGGCACTACCTCCACCTGATGGACCCCCGCTCCACCTCGGACAGCTCCAACATGCCGAGTTACCACTGGCTGGCGGATCGCACGCTCGACATGGATGAAATCTCCCGCCGAATCGCGGTCCAGCGCGACTGGCTCGGAGTTCCCTATGCCGCCGATATGGACGGTGAGGTCGTTCGCGAAATGGTCGAAACACAGGCTCTCGAGATCGCGAGGGACCTCAGGGAGCAAAATATCTTCGTCGAGCCCGAGAGCGAGATGGTCGCCCTGATCGCCTACCTGCAAAAGCTCGGTGCCTACGAGGAGGTGGAGAAGGGAGCCACTCCGCAGCCTTTTCCAGCCAACCGCGAAACCGCCTACCAACCGGAGCAATAGCCCGCCTCAGGAAAAATCATCATGTTCAAGCGACTCCAATACGCCGAATGGCAGGATATCCTGCCCATCCTGGCCTTTCTGATCAGCTTCCTGCTCTTCCTGCTCATCATCATCCGCGCCCTGCGGATGCGCAAGGAGCGCGCGGAAAAGATGGCCAACCTCCCCCTCGCCTCCGAGGAAAACCGGGCAACCAAATCCACCGACCATGAACCAAAAACCTGACGACGAACCCCACCAAAGCGGCGTCCGCCTGCTCGACCACGAATACGACGGCATCCGGGAATACGACCAGCGGCTGCCCAACTGGTGGCTGCTGACCCTCTACGGCGCGATCGCCTTCTCGGTCATCTACTGGTTCTTCTACTTCCAGTCGAACGTGGGCGCCACGGACGTCTCCCGGCTGGCGGCGGAGATGCAGGTCATCGAGGCCAAAAATCTGGAAGCGACCCTCGCCATGCTCGACAACGACAATCTCTGGAAGATGAGCCGCAACGCGCAGTTCGTCGATGCGGGGCGGAAAACCTTCCAAGACACCTGCGCCGCCTGCCACGGGGCGAATTTGGAGGGCGGCATCGGCTTCAACCTCGCCGACGACGAATGGGTCCACGGATCGACCCCGGTCGATATCTACGAAGTCGTCGAAGGGGGCGTCGAGGGCAGCGGCATGCAGGCCTGGGGATCGATCCTCGGCCCCAAGAAAGTCGCCGAGGCCGTCGCGTTCGTCCTCTCGAACCACTCCCCCGAAACGATCGACGGCACCGGCGATGCCCCGTGACCGCCAACAGCCGTCCCGCGAGTCGGTCACCACGATCGCCGAAGACGGCTCCCGGAACTTCCTCCATCCGGCGGATGTCGGCGGGCGTTTCACCCTCTGGCGCCGGATCTGCGCGGTTTTCCTGATTTTCGTCTATGTCGCCCTGCCCTGGATACCGGTCAACGGCTACCCGGCCGTCTTTCTCGACATGGCCACCCGGCGGTTCCACCTCTTCGGGCTCACCCTGGCCGCCGAGGATTTGTGGATCCTCTTCTTCATGGTCAGCGGCATGGGCTTTCTCCTCTTTTTCGTGACCTCCCTCTTCGGACGCCTCTGGTGCGGATGGGCCTGCCCGCAGACGGTATTCATGGAGCATGTCTTCCGCCGGGTCGAACGCTGGATCGAGGGCCCGGCGCGCAAGCAGAAGGAACTCGACCGCAGGGAATGGGGACCGGAGAAAATTCTCAAACGGGGAAGCAAGCAGGTCATCTTCATCCTCTTCGCGGCGGTCATCGCCCACATCTTCCTCTCCTACTTCGTCTCCGTCGATGTGCTCTTCGCCTGGCTTTCCGAAGGTCCGGCCTCGCACCCCAGGGCTTTCGCCTTCATGCTGTTCATGACCGGGGTTCTCTACTTCAACTTCGCCTGGTTCCGCGAGCAACTCTGCCTGATTATTTGTCCCTACGGTCGGCTGCAGTCGGCTCTCATCGACGACGACACCGTGGTCATCGGCTACGACGAAATCCGCGGCGAGCCGCGCGGACGGAAAAAGCGCCGCGGCGACGCCGAACCCGTCGGCGACTGCATCGACTGCTTCCGCTGCGTGGAAGTCTGCCCGACCGGCATCGACATCCGGCAGGGACTCCAGATGGAATGCATCGGCTGCTCGAACTGCGTGGACGCCTGCGACGAGGTGATGGAAAAGACCGGTCGGCCGAAAGGCCTGGTGCGCTACGATTCGCTGAACGGACTGGCGGGCAAGGGACGGCGTTTCCTGCGGCCGCGCCTCTTCCTCTACTTCGCGCTGATGAGTTTCGGCATCGCCGCCTTCGCCCTCTCGGTAACCACGATCAAACCGGGCAACCTCGGCATCTCCCGCATGACCGGCACCCCCTTCTTCCTCTCCGAAGATTCGATCCGCAACCAGTTCAACCTCCGCCTCATCAACAAGCGGAACGAGCCGGTCACCTACACCGTCAGCGCGGAAGCCGAAACCGACAGCCTGACGACGGCCGGTTTCGATGGGACGGTAACCCTCGGCCCGATGGAGGAGATCGTCCGGCCCTACGTTCTCCTGATTCCCCGGGACGGGTACGAGGGGCCGTTTCCGGTGACCCTGCGCCTCCACGGCGAACCGGGCGACTTCACCATCGCGCACGAAGTGGAATTCCTCGGCCCCGATCCCAGGCTCCTTCGGGAATCCTCTGTCAACGCGGCAACGCCACAACCGTCAAATTAATCCTGATGTTCGATGTGCGTGCCCTCTCCTTTCTTCATTTCCGATCCAACGTTCACACCGGCATTCGCCAGCGTGCTACGGGTTGACGCGCTTCGTAGCTCGACGGCGAATGCCGTTGAGAGATCCCGGCTCGAATCACTCGTAAAACCATGTTAAAAAAACACCCCTGGATTTTCCTCCTCATCCTCTTCCTGTTTTCGGTCGGGGCTTGGATCTTCTTCGTCTTTTTAGCCGTAAACAACGCGCCGGAGCAGATCGAACCAGACCGTTCCTCCGATTCAATCATCGAAGCTGTTGCAAAAGTTAAGAGAATGAGTGTTGATCGAGGCACGTGGGGCATGGCTTCAGCCTTGCCCGGGATACCGGCGAAAGATTCCCGCAACGACATTGCGGCGACCCCGACGCCCAACCCTTACCTCCTATCCAATGCGCACCGGGGCCTAAAGGCACCCGGCCACCAACCTGCCCGGTTTCCGAAGACCTGCCATGCTTGATCCCAATTCCATCACCGGCCCGACAGCGGCCTTTCTCGCCGGAGTGGTCACCTCAATCCACTGCGTCGGCATGTGCGGACCGCTCGCCTGCGCCTTCCTGCCGCAGAAGGAAGAGAAGGCGAATCCGGTCGTCGTGACCTCGGTTTACCACGGCGCGCGCGTGCTCGCCTACACCCTGATCGGCGGACTGGCGGGAGCGATCGGATCGGCCCCCTTTGCCTGGTTCGACGCCAGCGCCCTGCACGTCCTGCCGTGGGCGCTCGTCTTCTTCTTTCTCGCCATCGCCATCGGTGCCGAGCGCTACCTGCCCAAGCCGAAAATCGTGACCAAATGGTTTTTCCGCCTGAACGTCCGCTTCCGCAAGCTCCCGCGGACGGTCTCCGGGGGGATGCTGGGACTGGTCACCCCCTTTCTGCCCTGCGGCCCGCTCTACCTGGTCTTCGGCGTCGCCCTTACGACGGGATCCCTGGTCCAGGGAGCGGAATTCCTCTTCGCCTTCGCCCTGGGCACCCTCCCGCTGATCTGGCTGACCCACACCCAATACGCCCGCATCCAGACCCGCATCTCCCCCCTCTGGATGCAGCGGATTCAGCGGGGCATGGCCCTGATCCTCGCCGGAATGATCGCCTGGCGCCTCTACGCCGGCCCGGCCCTCGCCCCGGCCATGGAAGGCGGCGGCGCCCCCTGCCCGATGTGCGGGTGAGGACGGGGGAGGAACAAGGTCCGGCCCTGCGAGACACTGGTCTGAAGGGACACTCCTGTCCCGCTCCCGACCGTAAGGAAGTGGGACACTCCTGTCCCACATTCAGTCATAAGGAAGTGGGACACTCCTGTCCCACATTCCGTCATAAGGAAGTGGGACACTCCTGTCCCACATTCAGTCATAAGGAAGTGGGACACTCCTGTCCCACAGCACCGTTTTGGAGTCGGAATGGATCCTGAAATTGCGGTGGACAGGAGTGTCCACCCTCCGGCACCTTCCATTCAGTGGCGAACTCGCCGAGCTAACAGGTGGAAAGGGGCGGGCAGGACCGGTCTTCGCGCGCGGCTTTTTCTCTGCGGTTGCATCCGCACGGCGGGTTACTACAAACGAGTGGATGAAAAAACTGAAAATCGCGGTTCTCCCCGGAGATGGAATCGGCCCCGAGGTCATGGAAGGAGCCCTGGAGGTTCTGGATAAAGTGGCGAAGCAGGAAGGCTTTCAGCCGGACTGCGCCACCTGGGATGTCGGCGGCGCGGCCATTGATCGGCATGGAGAGGCGTTGCCCGCGGCGACCAGGGACGGCTGCCGGGCGGCGGACGCCATTCTCTTTGGATCGGTCGGCGGTCCGAAATGGGAGAGTTTGCCCCCGAAGGAACAGCCCGAACGGGCCGCCCTCCTCCCGCTGCGGAAGGAATTCTCCCTCTTCGCGAATGTGCGACCCGGCCTCCTCTATCCCGAGTTGGTCGAGGCGTCCCCCCTGCGGGCCGACCGGATTCCCGGCGGGATCGACATCGTCTGCATCCGCGAACTGACCGGCGGCATCTACTTCGGCCAGCCGAAGCGGACGACCACCCTCCCGGACGGCGACGTCGAGGCCCTCGACACCATGGTGTACCGCGCCTCCGAAATCCGCCGCATCGCCGAGGTCGCCGCCGTGGCGGCCCGGGAACGCGGAGGGCGTGTCTGCTCGGTGGACAAGGCCAACGTCCTCGAAACCTCCGTCCTCTGGCGGAAGACCGTGACCGACTTTTTCGCCGCGGAGTATCCCGATCTGGAACTCAGCCATCTCTACGTTGACAACGCCGCCATGCAGTTGGTCAGCAATCCCAACCAGTTCGACGTCCTTTTCACCGAGAACATGTTCGGCGACATTCTCTCCGACGAGCTGGCCGTGGTCTGCGGATCGATCGGGATGCTCGCCTCGGCCAGCCTCGGCAAAGGGGAGAATCCCCACGGCTTCCCGTTCGGCCTCTACGAACCCGCCGGGGGCAGCGCCCCGGACATCGTCGGCCAGGACAAGGCCAACCCCTGCGCCCAGATCCTGAGCCTCGCCCTGATGCTCCGCTACAGCTTCGGAGAAACCGCCGCCGCCGACCGGATCGAACGCGCGGTTCGCTCGGTGGTCGAGTCGGGCACGCGCACGGGCGACATCGCCTTCGGCGGCCCGGCCGTCGGCACGAAGGAAATGGTCACCGCCGTTCTGGCCGCCCTCGACCCCGCCTGAGCCGACGGCCGCCCCTCCCCCGGATGAATCCAACCAGCCAGCCCGACGGCGAAGGCCCCCGCACGGAGCCCCTTCTCGTAGGCATCCATGTCGATGCCGAAACCGCGCGGGTCCGGACCGCCTGGCGGGGCTCCCGTTCCGCTCCCGTCGAGACGAGGGAGGAGCCCTTCCACGGGTTCGCCTGGATCGACTCGGCCCTCTGCGACGATCCGGAGATCGGCGCGCTCGCGAGACGGAGCCTCGCCGGAGCCGGCAGCCTCTCGCACATGGTCGAGGCCCGCGAGCCCGACGAGGCCCGTATTCTGGAAAAGTTGCCGCGCAATCCCGCGCGGGCCGAATCCATCCGGCCCCTCGAGCACCAGCACCTGTTGCGGCACCGCCTCCGTATGATCGCGCCGGGATTCCCGCGCGACCTGGTGCGCTGCCAGATCGACATTGAGACCGGTTGCGAGAAGGCCGACGGCTTCAGCGACCCCACGCGGAAGGGGGACCGCGTCCTGGCGATCGGGCTCCGGACGGACGGCGAGACGGAATTTCTCGAGCTGGAGGCGGAGACCGACGAGGCCGAGGCGCTCCTGCTGACCGCCTTCGGAGAGCGCTTGCGGGCGATCGATCCCGACATCGTCGAAGGGCACAATTTCTTCAATTTCGACCTCCGCTACCTGCGCGCCCGCTGCCGACGGCTCCAAGTTCCCATGGAGTGGGGCCGGTTCGGCGAGAAGGCCCTCTTCCGAAACAGCCGGGTCCGGATCGCCGAACGGTGGATCGACCTTCTCCGCTGCGACCTGCCCGGACGGACCGTCTTCGACACCCTGATCGCCGCCCAGTTCTACGACCTGACCCAGCGCAGTCTCCCCTCGTTTGGTCTCAAGGACCTCGCCCTCCATTTCGGTCTGAGCGGCAGGGAGGACCGGACCTATCTGCCGGGGTCCGCCATCGCGGGGACATTTCGGGCGGACCGGGAAAAATTCCGCGCCTACCTGGCCGACGACCTCCGCGAAACCGAGGGCATCGCCTCCATTCTGCTGCCCACCTACGTCGCGCAGGCGGCCATCTTTCCGATGACCCTCCAGGAGATTCTGCTCCGCGGAACCGGCGCGCGGGTTGAGATGGTCTTCCTCGAGGAGTACTTCCGTGCCGACCGCGCCCTGCCCCCGCCGCAGGAGTCGCGCACCTTCGAAGGCGCCGTCTCGAAAAGTTTCGAAACGGGGGTCTTCCACAAGGTCCTCCACTTCGACGTCGCCTCCCTCTACCCGAGCCTCCTCCTCCACATCGACCGCAACCCCGCGAACGACGACCTGGGCGTGCTCATCCCGGCGCTCGAGAGGCTGCGCGCGGAGCGACTCGACTACAAAAAGCGTTCACAGGAAGAGCCCGACCCCGCCCTCCGGCGCGAATACGCCGCCCGCCAGAACAGTTTCAAGATCCTCATCAACTCCTTCTACGGCTACCTCGGTTTCGGAGGCGCCCGCTTCGGCGACAGCGGCCTCGCCGCCGAGGTGACAGCGGGGGGCCGGGAGATCCTCGAACAGCTCATCACCAATTTCCGGACCAAAAACTGCCGGGTTCTCGAGGCGGACACCGACGGCATCTACGTCGAGGCCCCCGCCTGGTTCGACCAGCCGGAGCGTCTCCTCGCGGCGGTCAACGGCGATCTTCCGAAAGGGGTCGATCTCGAGTTCGACGGATCCTTCGAGGCCATGTTCTGCTACAAGGCGAAAAACTACGCCCTTCTGGACGGGGACAGCATGATCGTGAAAGGATCGGCGCTCCGCTCGCGGGGCACGGAACCCTTCCTCCGCGATCTCACCCGCCACCTCATCGGATGGCTGCTCGGAAAGGAAAAGGAATCGCCCGCGGAGAAAGTCGGCGAGCTGCGGACCCGTCTGGAAGAGCACTCCCTGCCGGTGGCGGAACTCGCCAAGAGCGAGTACCTGAGCCAGGCACCCGCCGCCTACGAAAAGGCCGTGGCGGAGAAAGGAAAATCGCGCCGCGCCTCTCTCGAAGTGGCCCTGCGCATGAATCCGCGACCGCAGATGGGAGAGCGGGTCTCCTACTACGTCGGCGTGTCCGACGAAAAACGCGCCCCCGAGTGGAAGAAAGCCCGCCCTCTCGAAGAGTTCGATCCGGTCCAGGTCCCGTACGACCCCGGCTACTACCAGAAGCGAATCGAAAACTGGCTGAAGCGCTACGGTGAGTTTTTGTAGCGCACCGCGAAGACGGAAGGTCCGGTCATTTACGGCCATCGCGCGGCCGTCTTCGCTCAGCTTTTCCCCGCTTGACTCCGCTTTCGAATTCCTCAATCCCTCCCCGGGCAGGCCGATTGGTGAAAACAAGGGCGACAGAAACCATCGTTAAACCGCGATTCCCCGGGAATAGCCGTAGCTCCGCTTTTGCCCTCGTTTCCGCTCTGTTTTTCACCGCTCTCGCGCTCACCGTCGTGCTCCTCCTGGCATCGTCCGTTTCCATCGGGAACCGATCCGCCCAGACGGATCTCGTTCAAACCCAGGCCCGGGCGCATGCGCAAACGGCGCTCATGATCGCGCTCGGGCGAATCCAGGCCGGCATGGGGCCCGACACCCGGGTGTCCGCCAATGCCGACCTGCTCGGCGACTCCGTGGAGCATCCCCACTGGGTGGGAGTCTGGAAGACCCGGGTTGGAACGAATGGCGAGCGTTTCTTCGTCGATCATCACCACGATGAACGCTACCTCACTGATGTGCGCACCCAGGGCGATGGATCGCAAGCCAAACCGCCGCCACTCACATGGCTGGTCAGTAGTCCGACGTCGGACGCGGCTGATCCACTGGATTCCCCGACGGAGGAATGGGTCACTCTGCTCCGGACCCCAACCTCAGCGGGGTCGGTTGAGGTTCCCCGCGTGCCCATCGACTCCGACTCTCGCGGCGGCTTTGCCTGGTGGGTGAGCGACGAGAGCCAGAAGGCGCTGGTCTCCGAGCCGTGGCTTCCCGGCGAACGGATTTCCGGAGTGAATGGCGATCCGGCCGCCTTTCACACCCTCGCCGCCGCATCGGGTTTTCGCCTCCAACAGTTCAGGCAAGCCGAAGGCGCGATTGACTCCGCCACGCCCGAGGAGGAACAGGATCGTTCCCGCATCCTCCAACTCGACATGCTTCCGCAGTGGTCTCCGGCATCCGGCATCGACCCCGACGTTTTGAAGGAATCCTTCCACGACCTGACGACCACCTCCAACCGGCTCTTCACCAATACCGCCGAAGGGGGACTCAAGCTCGATCTCACCGCCTTTCTCGAACTGGGCGACCAGGTGGTCTCAGGGCCGAACCCCGACAGCCTCCCCGAGCTCCGGGAAAGCGACCCCATCCTCCCCGGTGCCCACCACGCCAAGACCTCCCCCCGCTTCGGCGCCCTGAAAGGCTGGTGGGATCTCGCCTTCGCCCTCGACTCGGATTCCGGTCAGGCAACCATCGACGCCCGCAACCCCACCCTTCGCGCTGTTGGAAACACACACATAGCTGGCAAAGAGCGCGACCTGACCAACGTCCGCGAGCCCGCGCTCCAACCCGTCGTGGTGGAGATCTCCCAGGGCTATGATTTTTCTCCCTACACTCCGACCGGGTCTTCGGATGAGTTCATTCGCTCCCATGTCTATCCCAGGGTGATTCTCTGGAACCCCTTCAACGTGTCGCTTTCCACCGAGCGTATGTTGGCCCTTATCCCGACTCCGCAATATATCCAGATGACCTTTCGCGGCGAAGAGAGGGAAAACTACTACTTCGACAGGCTCTTCGGACTTTCGGGTGCCGGACGCAAGAACATCGGCTACGTCATTCCTCCCACCACTTTCGCCCCCGGGGAAACAAAGGTATTTTCTCCCGACGTTTCCGCCTCCACCGGCCCATACCTCTTTGGACGGGCGGCGCGCCTCGACCCTGGCAACTACTCCAACAATGTTCTTACCGGGGAGAGTCCTCCGGGCGTGGACAATTTCTACTGGGACACCATCGATGAAAAAAACAAACTCGTTCCCGAGACCGATGAAAACCGGAACGAGCCTTACGGCCCCACTTCGGGCGACATGTTCAGCTGGAAAGACTACGAGGGCAACTATGTCCTCTACGAAGCTCCGGGAACAGGAGATCTGACCTGGAACTCGCTACCCACCCTGACCAAGATTTCCGATTTCCGGACTCAGAACCGGGGCGATGGCATCGACCATAAGTGGTTTGGGCCCGGTGGGAGTGATACAACGAACAACGCAGGCCATCCTTTCCGTGAGTTCATTCCCGGTGCTGCCGATATTGGCGCATTGGAAAACCGCTCTCCACCCCGACTGTGGCGCAAGGGAGTTAAGATGGCTTGGTATGAAGAAACCCTCCAACGGGAGAACATGAACGCCAATTTGCCGCCCGCGCGTTTCAGTCCACCCTTGGTGGCCACTTACAATTTGCGGGGAGGCATTTTGCAGCACTCCGACTGGTTGACGCTGGATGCGTTTGCGTGGGACTGGCAGCATGTCTATCTGGGCTCGCACTATTACTTCCGCATCGCGGCGGATTCCAAAGATTTTGCCACGAACTCATTCCCCTCGCCAGTCGCCGACCCGTTCGATTTTTATCCTTCCCGAGTGGTGCTGTACGACATTCCCCGCGAGGCCAACGGGATCGTCTCGCTGGGCCAGCTCCAGCACGCCCAGCTCTCCTACAACAACTGGCACCCTTCCTTCATTCTCGGAAACTCCTGGTCCACCGCAAATGCCGACTTGGACGCGACCGCCATCAAATCCCAGGTCGGAGACGGTGGCCAACCGTGGCAGGACGCGCCGTCCCAGTTCGTTCAGGATCGGAATAAAAGTGCTTCGTGGGACCAGCTCGTTCAAATCGGAGGGGGAACCGACGAACACGACAATGAGGTTCTGATTTTCGATATTGCTTTCGAAGTGAACCGCGCGATCTGGGACCGCTTTTTTCTCTCTTCGATCCCCTTCGGGGGGTCTCCCGGTGCCCGTCAACCCGACTGGACTCCCGGCGACCCACTGCCGGTTGGGCGCTTTGACTTCGACTCCTCCCTCGGACAAAGTGCCGGCGAAGTCGCCGCCCGTATCGACGAAGATTTGTTTCTCTTCCACCATGCGGCGGAATTCCTCGTCAACCGGGGGGGGTTCAACGTCAACTCCACGTCCGAGGAAGCCTGGAAGGCTCTGCTCTTCTCTCTCCGGGGCTTGGCTCGCCCGGCGCTTTCCGGCGGGCTCTCCGAGGGTGACCACCCTTTCTCCCGGTCGCTCATCAACGGTGAACCGGGCAACCCCGCAATAGACGGGAAATTGAATTCAAAGACTTGGAGAGGATTCCGCAGTCTCACTGATTCGGAAGTAGAGGATCTGGCCAAAGAAATCGTCCAGCAGGTCAAATTACGCGGTCCCTTCCTCTCCCTGTCCGACTTTGTCAACAGGCGCCTCTCCCTGGACGAGGCGATTTCCCGCGCCGGTGCCTTGGACGCGGCGATCAACCGCACCGGCATCAACAACGATCTCGAGACCGGGGACGGCGCGAGCGTCGATTTATCCAGCGACCGGGCCTACAACACGCCGGAGGGGACCGCGTCCAACATGACCACCCTGCCCAACCGGGTCGATTTCAAGACGGTCGGCCTGCCGGGATACTTTTCCCAAGCGGACTTGCTCACTCCTCTGGCCCCCGCTCTCTCCGTCCGGGGGGATACCTTCGTCATCCGCGCCTACGGCTACACCTCGGAAACCGGGGGAGGAGACGAACCCGCCGCCGAAGCCTGGTGCGAGGCCGTCGTACAGCGCAACCCACCCTATGTTGACCAGGGAAACGGCCCTTCGGTCCCACCCTATACTCGCAGTACCGACGGTTCGCTGTCACCCAACTCCGCGCTGGCTGAGATCAATCGCACCTTTGGCCGGGCGTTCGAGGTGGTGTCATTTCGGTGGCTCAGTGAAGACGAAATTTAGCCGATGATTGTTTCGAAAAAAAATCTTCTAGTCACGCTGGCTTGGGCCACCCTGCTGACTCCTGCCCTTACGGCTCAGTCCGACTCCGAGTCGGAAACCACGAAGCAGAGCGCTGCCTCCCAGCACACCGCTTCTTTTATCCCGGTCGGCCCGCGCTCGAAACCCAGAAGCGTGGGACAGGGGGCCGATATGCGCTTCGTCGCCACCGACCCCGACGCCCTTCCCCCCCGGAGACTCTCTCTCGACCGGGAGGGGGCCGAAAACAGCCTCTTCACCAATCTGAATCGGCCCACCGTGCCCGTTCCGGTCCCTCCCGGGCCACTCTCGCTCTACGACACCTCGGCGATCACCGAGGGCGCTTTGGCACCTCGCTTCCTCACAATCGACATTCCGGAACCTCCCGGGCACTACGATGTGTTTTTCACCCGCGACACCAAGCAGGCGGATTGGACCGACTGTGACACCCTCGTCCTTCCCGGCTCGGAAACCGATTTCCCTCCCAATACGGTCCGCCTCATCAACTTGAGCGACCACCCCACCATCGCCCTGATCAACGAAGAGCGCGTCGCCCTCCGGCCCGGCGGCGTTCAATTCGCCACCTTTGAGGGAGAAAAGGTCACCATCAAAGGAGCTTTCCTCACCGAGGAGCGCTGGCGGGTCCTGCTCAACACCCGCATCGCGAGCGGCGAAAACACCCGGATCAACATTGTCTTTTACCCCCGCCGCTCCGAGCGCACCCCCGCCGCCGCCTCGGTTTATTTCCAACCGGAAATCCAATCGGGCGCGGGCGAAGCGGGTGGTTGAAAATAGAACGGGGACGTAGATCGAGCTGGGCGATTTTTTAAACCACCCGCTTCGCAAGTGCACAGAGGTCACAGAGGATGGGAGTGAGGGTGATTCGAAGGTCTTCCTTTTCTTGAAATTGATTGGATCGAGTCTGGGATAACGGTTTGAAACGCGCCCATCACCAATCTCTGTGCTCTCTGTGTTCTCTAGCGACGCAGGAGCGGGTGGTTTAAAAAATTGCCGTGCATGCAGATTCAGCCCAGGCTGGATTTCTCTTCAAACACCTGCTGGCTCCATCAACTCCAGGTCCTTGAACCAGCGGCGGAGATATCCACGGTCGGTCGCAGCGAGGCGGGCGGCATGAACCATGGCATGGGCCGCTATTAAAAAATCCGGGATCAGCTGTTCTCTGGGGCCGCCGCTCTGGCGATAGCGCCAGAAGGTCATTCCCGCCTGCCAGGCGGCCGTCCGGTCGAGGGGGGTGACTACGATGCCAAGGCGCTCCAACTGATGATTGAGCGATTCGGGACTCTCGAAGGCGGGCGCGATCTCCGCATACACGATCTCACAAAGAATGAGGCGACCCTCCCGGCGCGCCTGAATCAGGGCCTCCATCCAGCGCGGCCCATCCGACTCCGCGTTGAAAATGGCCAGCAGCACGGAGGAATCAATCGCGGTAATCATGGTGACGCCCCGGGTGGATTTTCCACCGGCCCCCGAGTTTGCTCCAGCCATGCTTCGGCGGACGTCTGCATGCGCCCCTTTGCACAGCCCAATGCCGAACGCATCTCCTTTTCGGAAAAGTCCGGTCGGGCGAGCAGGAAGGGCGAGGCGTCGTCGAAGTCAAGGACATCGCCCGCGTTCAAATTCAGCCGCCTTCTGACCGCTACCGGGATGGTGATTTGACCCTTGGAAGTAAGCGTTGCTTTCATTGTCAAAAAGTAAGGAATTGAATTCAGAAAGTCAAGTAGAGTTGCTCTGCGTCCTTGCCATGTAACACCTCAATTTTCGGATACTAGGCGTGGTCGGATCGGCTTGCCGTCCGATCTTGTTTGGCCTCGAATCGGCAGCAACGGATCGGGGACCAAGGCCACCCGACCACTTTTAGAAGCAAAAGATTGAGTGTTACACGGCTCTAGCGACGCAGGAACGGGTGGTTTTCAATTGTGGAAGCTTCAGCCGCCTGACTCTAGAAATTTCCACAGTGGCAGAACTTCGATCTCGCCGTCTTCGGCGGTTTCTTCTTCGTCGATGGTGACGATTTGTTTCCGGCAGTTTGGCAACTCTCTCCCGGCCTGCCACAGGGCGCGGATTTCACGCTCGCGTGTGTGCTCGTTCTTCAACGACCATGCGGCCTGAACGAGAACGGTCTGATCCGCCTCTCGGTAAACAAAATCGACTTCGTAACCTTGCCGGGTTTCGTAATAACCCAGCTCATGCACACGGCGGCGCAAAGTGATATAGACCAAATTTTCGAGCAGAGCCCCGTGGTCGGCGGTCATCTGCGTCGAGTAAGCATCCAGTATCCCGTTGTCGATGACATAGACTTTCTTCGGGTTGACTTGGCGCTTCTTCTCCGACCGCGTCCATAGAGGCAGTTGGAAACACAGATAGGCGTCCGTCAGATAGCGCATGAAGGCGTAGAGATCGTCTTTACTCACGCGCAAGCCCCGGCTTTTAAAATCCTGATAGACTTTGTTGATGCTGAGCTTGGTGGCGGGCTCACGTAACACTTTATACAGCAATGCGCGTAAGGCCTCCACATTACCGACGCCGTGGCGTTCGATCACATCGCGCAGGACGACGGCGTCCACGTAGCTCTGGGCCACCTCCCGGGCCCGCACCCGCGTGAGCCCTTGTAGTTCGGGCAGGCCTCCCTGGTGGCAGTAGCGATCCGCCTGCTGGTTTAGGCTGATCCGCGTCTTGGCGCCCACCGGTTTCCGCCGGACCTCAATCCTATGATGCAGTAAATATTCTTTGAAGGAAAAGGGGAACACTTCCCGATCCAGCGAGCGGCCGCGGAGCCCCGTCGCGAGCTCTGCGCTGAGAAGTTTGGCTGAGGAGCCAGTGACGGTGACGGAGACATCCTCCGTATCAATGAGACGACGGATGAAGCGCTCCCAGTCGGGAACGTTCTGAATCTCGTCGAAAAAGAAGTGACAATGCGCCGACTTTTTTTCGGGCGCTCCCGCGTAGAATACATCCAAGATGGTTTGAAAATCGGAAAGGCCGAATCCAAACAGTCGGTCATCTTCGAAGTTGAGATAGAGAATCCGCTCGCGCTCCATGCCGGAGGCCAGCAATTCCTCAATTCGCTGGAAACAGAGATAGGTCTTGCCCACTCTGCGCATCCCGATCAATGCCAGAACCTTGCCCGGCAGCATTTCTATCGGATTTTCGCGCCGGGTCAGTTCCGGCAGCGGCCGCTCCAGAAAATCCCCGTAGAGCCGTTCGAGCACCTCTTTCATGAACACCATACTTTCCTTTTTTCAAGGAAATATCAAGCAATTATTTTCCTTTATTTCCGGAAGCTTTTGTGTCCAACCACCC
>CAZDRT010000061.1:0-17356 GCA_964507815.1 uncultured Puniceicoccaceae bacterium | reverse complement strand
GGATGACTTCAGTCGTCCAACCCGAAACGGCTTGGCGGAAAAGACATTCCCTTGTGTCGGCAGATCACTGGAAATTGGGAAAAATCCCTTTCATTATTCCACGCACTTGTAGTTACACCCGCTCCCGCATTGCGATAATTCGGGGGTTGAAATCAGGGGCGGTGTTGTTCATGATTTCCGGTTTTCCTGAATTATGGCTACTTTTCTAATCGCTCTGTTTTCGGTGGTCCTCGTTTTGGTCTGCCTTTTTGTCACGTTGCTCGTGCTCATGCAGAAGCCCAGTTCCAACTCCGGCATGGGGGCTGCGCTGGGCGGCGGTGCCGCGGAGCAGGCCTTCGGCGGTGAGGCGGGCAATGTTCTGACCCGGGGGACCATCTATGCGATCATTGCCTTTTTCGTTCTCTCGTTCGCCCTTTATTTGGGAACATTGTCAACCGTCGGGGGGGGCGACGCCGAAGACGGCGTCTCAATCACAAAACTGGAGGGCGATCAGCCGATGAGCCGGAACGGAGGAAGCGGGGAGGCGCCGGCCGCGGCTTTGGAAGACGAAGGGGAAGACGCCCAATCCGCGTCCGATCAGCCGACGGAGAGCGGGAGCCCGGATGACTCGGCCGCCGAAGGATCCCCGGCTGACGGCGATTCCGCGCCTCTGCAGCTTGAGGACCTCGATGCTCCGAAGCCGTCCGGTGATTCCTGAGCGCGGGCCCGGTCCCGCGGGTGTTTCCTTTTTTTTATCCGGAAAAAGCCCCCGCTGCCGGACCGGGAGGCTCCTTGGTCTTTTTCTGATCGCCGGGATGACCCAGGTCCCCTCGGCGGCGGCTCCGGGGGGACGCGATTTTGGGCGAACGGTTCCTGACGTGCGTTCCATTGATGACGCCGAGGCGGCTGAAGTACTCGAAGAGTTCCGGGCCTCCCGCGGCGGGCTCGATTCGATTATGGATGCGACGCTGTCCCACTATCCACGGAGCGGGCGCAGGGTTGTGCGGGAGATCGGCATTCGTTCGGGCTGGGAGGGGCCGGTTCTCCATCTGCGCGTTGACTGGACGGAGGGCCGGGGCGCGAACGCGACCGACCGGCGGTTTCTTTTCCGGGGCGGGGAGGTGCCCGCCGGATGGGCGTGGGATTCAGAGGAGGGAACGGTCCTCCCTCTCGGGAGAGAGGATTTCCTTCGGCCCTTGGTGCCGGGCATGGATATTACCGCTTTCGACCTGACCGCGCCTTACCTGGAATGGAAGGATTTTTCCTACGACGGATCCGCGCGGGTGTCGGGCAGTCCCGCCCACTGGTTTCGCTTCTCGCCGCCGGACGACTGGAAGAGTGCCCTGGGCGGGGCGGGAATCGCCGGAGTGCGGGTTGCCCTGGACACTCGGTTCGACGCCCCCATCCAAGTCGAATACCTCGGCCCGGGAGACAACGTCCGGCGCACGCTCGAAGCCCGCAGCTTTAAGAAAATTTCCGACACATGGATCGTCCGGCGGCTCGAGGCTTTCGACGAAGAATCGAGAGACCGCACCGAGTTGACGATCGAAGACGCCGTGGTGGAAATCGTTCTTCCGGACTCGATCTTCCTGCCCTCCGGCCTTCGCCTTGCCGATTGACCGCTCGGCGGTTGCCTGATCGCCCGCAAGCGTCTAAACGGAGAAAAGAATGACGGATCATTTCCAGCCCACCGGTGTCGGTTTCCTCCAGCAGGCCGGTCGCGCCGAGCCCCTTGAGCAGGCGAATAAGTTGCGCCCGCCCGACTTCGCCTCCTTTACCGGGCAGCGCAAGACGGTTGAGCGCCTTCAGGTGATGGCCCGGGCGGCGAGGGCCCGCGGCGACTCCCTGAACCACGTGCTCCTGAGCGGCCCGCCCGGCCTGGGGAAGACCACCCTGGCCCATATCCTCGGAACCGAGATGGGGGTGGGCGTGCGGGTGATCTCGGGGCCGGTCATCGACAAACCGAGCGATCTCGCCGGGGTGCTCACCTCCCTCGAGGAGGGGGAAATCCTCTTCATCGACGAGATTCACCGCATCCCGAAAACGGTCGAGGAGTATCTGTACACGGCGATCGAGGATTTTTACATCGACATCCTCATCGACCAGGGTCCCAACGCGCGGACCGTCCGGCTCTCCCTCCCCCGGTTCTGCCTGGTCGGTGCGACCACCCGGGTCGGGCTTCTCACCGCGCCCCTGCGCAACCGCTTTACCCTGCAGTCCCGCCTCGATTACTACGACCGGAACGATCTCCTCACAATCGCCGAGCGGTCCTGCGGACTGCTGGAGATGGAGGCCGAGCGCGAGGGGCTGCTCGAGCTGTCCTCCCGGGCGCGGGGCACCCCGCGGATCCTGAATAACCTGATTCTCTTCGCCCGCGACTTCGCCCAGGAGCGGGCAAACGGCCGCTTGGACCGGAAGACCGCCGCCGGTGCCCTCGAAATGCTGGAGATCGATGCCAACGGCCTCGACGAAATGGACAAGCGGCTCCTGCGCTTTATGGCCGAAAACTACCGGGGCGGACCGGTCGGGCTCAAGTCTCTCGCCGTGGGAGTGGGGGAGGAGCAGCAGACCCTCGAGGACGTGCACGAGCCGTTTCTCATCCAGGAAGGCTACCTCCAGCGCACGGCCCAGGGGCGCATGCTCACCGCCCGCGGCTGGCAGACGGTCGGGTTGCCCATGCCCGGGGAAGGGGCGCAGGGATCGCTGTTCACCTGATCGCGGGAAGCGTTTGCCTTTTCCCGATTTCCGTGTTTCCCGCTTGAGTATGAAAGTATTATCCGTCCTCTTCCTTGCTATGTTTGGTTTCTTTTCCTCCCACGCCGCCCCCCTCGAAGTCGGAGCGTCCGCCCCGGTTCTCACGGTGACCGACAGTGGCGGCGAGTCGCTCGAACTCGGCGAGGTCTATGCCGCCGGGCCGACGCTCGTCTATTTCTACCCGAAAGCGGATACCCCCGGATGCACGACCCAGGCCTGCAACCTGCGGGATTCTTTCGAGAGCCTGACCGAAGCGGGCCTCCGGGTCATCGGAGTCAGTGCCGACAAGGTCTCCTCTCAGGCGGCCTTCAAGGAAAAGTATTCGCTCCCGTTCACGCTCGTCGCCGATCCAGACGGCAAGCTGATCGAGGCCTTCGGGGTGCCGACCCGCGTCGGATTCGCCTCCCGGCAGACGTTTCTCGTTGTGGATGGAAAGATCGCCTGGCGGGACCTGAAGGCCGCACCGAAAACCCAGGCCACCGAAGCGCTGACGGCCCTGCGGGTGGCCCGCGAGGGCTGAGCCACCCCCCGGGTGTTGCCCGATTCACCCCGCCGTCGGCACCACGGAATTTTTTTGTAACCAGATCGGTTAATCGTTGCATCAGCGGAGAAATTTTTAGGTAGTAAACGCATTCCTCCTGCGCAGAAAAAAAAACCAAAAAATCCATTCTGAAGAGATCCCCGCCGTTAACTTGACGCACATGCCCGGAGGGGCGAAGACGGTTGCCCTCCGATCTCCGGCGGCATGGGCGAGGATCCTGATTTCCACGGATGCCCGGTGTCGGTCCGGAGAGGTTCGGTGGTATCCGCGGCCACTGCCACCTTCGGATCGAGGGGCAAGCCCCGCGACCACGGAAGAGACCGAATCGCACGACCAACGTCATGAGACGTCGTAGTTGGATGACTTTAGTCGTCCAACCCGAAGCGACTTGGCGGGAGGCCGGGTTTTCAGGGGGGCCGGGTCGTCACCTGCGCCGTGATGGACAACCATTTCCCTCCGTGCCGCCGTGGAACAGAGGGCAAGCCCACCGCCCATACCGGCTCTTGCATTCCCTCTCTTTGCGGGGAATGATCTTTGGAATGGACGAAGTCAATCTGGACTACTTTCAAACCGTCATCGAGGAACTTCTTGATGAGGTGGACGGGGAATTGAAGCGGATCGGGGACGCGACCCGGCCCATATCTCCCGATGTGTCGATCGGGCGCCTCTCCCGGCTCGATTCCATGCAAATGCAACAAATGGCGCTGGAGCAGAAGCGGCAGTTGGAGTCCAAGCGGAACCGCCTCCGCGCCGCTCTTGCGCGGATCGGCAAGGGAACCTACGGTATGTGTTCCAGTTGCCGGGAGGAAATCGACTTTTCCCGGTTGCGGAGCCAGCCCGAGACGATGGTCTGCTCCCGTTGCGCGGTCGGCCTTTGAAATGAACATGAAGGAATCGGAAACCGCGCCCCGGGCGATTCTTCTTGCGTCGGCCTCGCCCCGGCGGGCGGAGTTGCTGGCGGCGGCGGGCATCCCGTTCCAGGTCGTGCCGGCCCGGGTGGTCGAGTACGCCAACCCCGGGGCCGATCCGGAGGATCTCGTCCGGCGGAACGCCGCCCTCAAGGCGCGCGAGGTCGCCGCGCGTTTCCCCGGAGAAGCGGTCCTGGGGGCCGATACCGTTGTCTCGCTCGATGGTGTGGTTTTCGGCAAGCCGAGGGATTATGACGACGCTTTCGCGATGCTCCGCGGGCTCTCCGGACGCCGGCACGAGGTCCGCACCGCCGTCTGTCTGGTTCGGAGGGACGGGGGCGGGGAGGTCTTCTGCGTTCTTTCCCGGGTGAGCTTCCGCCGCCTGTCCGACGCGGACATCCGCGCCTACATCCGCGATGTCCATGTGTTTGACAAAGCGGGCGCCTACGCGATCCAGGAAGAGGGTGAGCGCATCGTCGCCGGGTGGGAGGGTTCCCGGACCAACGTGATCGGCCTCCCGATGGAGGAGGTTCTCCGGCGATTGGGAGAGCCTGCTGCGATGGGAGGCCTTTCCTCGTTCCTCCAACCTGTCAGAATTGGGCCTCGGTGAATGGCAGGCACCCTTCAGTTTCCTCCCCCCGGAGCCGGGCGGAGTTTCATCTCGTGCGGAAACTCGCGGGCGACCGATTCGACGCGGAGGGGAATCCGGAGGTATTCCCCTTTCCTCCAAAGAGGCACCTGGTCGGTCAGGTGCTCACTGCCGAGCCAGCCGTCCTGACCGCCGAAGAGCACGAACCAGTTGTCGTCCGGGTCGCGCATCGACGAGATGTGGCGGGACTGGGAGCCGTAGCGCGAGGTGTGGGGTCCGTCCACAATTCCATGGGCGGTTTTGTAAACGGTCTCCCGGGAGCCGCCTACCGGAAAGCGCTCGTAAACGAAGGAATCGCCGAGTACCGGGAGTCCGGCCAGCACGTGGCGCGCCTCCAGAAAATGGAGGTCCCCCCAGGTTGGATACCCGGCGAAGGTTTCTCCGGCCTTGGCGAGGCTTTCGCGGATGAGCCTTTCCGTTTCTTCCGACGGGAGCGCGCGTAGGTCTTTCGGGAGATCCCCGCTCAGGTATTTCCAATCCCGGAAGTAGCCCTCCGCGAAGCGGTCGCCGGGATAGGCGTCGAGGATGGCCGCGAGCCAGAGTTCGAAGGCCGCCGCCCCGGTCGACTCCGGGCCGTATTCGCCGTCCCACCCGGCCACGGCCTCCCGCACCGGGGACGGTGGTGCGTCGGCGCTCCAGTCGATCAGGAAACGGGAGAGGGCGAGGGCCGCCGGTGAGCGGACGTCGAGTTGGAGTTCCCGGAGGGCTTCGACCGTCCAGAGCGGGCGGGCGGCGAGGAGTTCGTGGAGGCGGGCGATCCGCTCGTCCTGGTTGAAGAGGTAGCCGATCGGCGGCGACCGGTCCACCGGGCGGTTGTTCGCCGAGGCGAGAACGCCGTCGGGCGGGTTGATGATGCTCGGGAGCGCGCGGGAATCGGAGAATGTCGTCCAGCCGGAGGCCGGATCGAGGGGATCGACCAGCAGGGTGGACAATTCCCCTTCGGCGCGGTCCGGCAGGCGGACCGCGAGAACCATGCCGATATCTCCGTTGGAATCGACGGCGATCATGTTCTGGCCGGAAACCGCGTAGCCCTCGAAGCTTTCGATAAACTCCTCCACCGAGCGCGCGCGGTTCGCCCGGAGGAAGGCGGTGATCTCGTCGGAGGGCCGGTGCCCCGTCCAGCGCAGGGCGATGGTTTCGCCGCCGGCGGCGGGGAGGACTTCGGCGTCGCTGATGATCGGGCCGACCCCGGTTTCGCGGATCGTGATGGTGCGGTCGGGCCAAAAGCGGATCCCGATGGTTTCCTCCCGGGTCTCCGTGACCGGAAGGTTCGCGGCATCGACGAGGTCGCTGCTGGCGGCCCGCATATTGGTGCCGCCCCAGGCAATGTCCTCGTTGCGGCCCAGGCCGAGAAAGGGCAGGCCGGGAATCATCAGCCCCACGGCGTGGTAGCCCGGCGAGCGAAAGCCGACGATGGTCCAGAAGTTCGGAAGATTCTGTCCGAGGTGGGGGTCGTTCGCGATGAGCGCCGAGCCGTCGGCGGACCGGGAGGCGGCGATCGCCACGGTGTTGCTGCCGCTGCGGCTGAAGTTCCGCAGGAGGTCGCGCAGCTCGGTCGAGAGGGCGGTCATGGCCCGGTCGGGGGAGCGGGCCGGCAGGAGTCCCGTGCCGCCCGTGCCGCCGTCCGCCGCATCCGGCGGAGGTGGGGCGGACCGGTCGGTAAAGCTCGGCGTGCTGCCGCGGCTCGTCCGGTTGGCGTGCCGGAGGATTTCGCCGAACTCGGGCGACCCGCTTTCGGAGAGCAGGGTGAAGAGGGTGAGCCAGTTGATATCGGTCCCGGCCAGCCGCCCGAAGGTCAGAAGATCGCCGACCGTGAAGGGTTCCCGGTCCAGCCCGAGAAGACCCGATTCGGGAGGGGCGCGGTCGGAGCGGGCGATGGCGAGATTGATCCCCTCGGCGTAAGCCTCGAGCCATTCGCGGGTCCGGGGATCCATGATGGCGAGGGTCCCGGCGGTGGCCCGGCCGAAATCCACCCGGCGGAGGGCGTCGTCGATCTTCGCCGCGACCGGTCCGGCCATTTCGGAGATCCGGCCCCGGGAGATTTTCCGCAGAACCGCCATCTGCCCCTCCCGGAGATGCCCGTGGATCAGCCCGAGGGTGAAGGCGAGATCGCGGTCGGTCTCGGCGACGACAAAGGGAACCAAATAATCGTTCCAATAGATCGTAACGGGTGAATCGAGGGGGAGGTCGGTCGTCGGAAACGAATCGAGTCTCTCCCGGGAGGCGGTTTCGCCGGGAAAAAACGCGCGGCACCCGAAGACGCAAAAGAGGACGACCGGCGGGAGAGCCAGAATGCAAGTGGCCGCGAGAAGGAAGCGAGCTGTTTGCCGGAAACGCATGGGAAAAAGTGGGGGGAATATCCAGATGGTCGGACCCCTCCCCTTGTGACGGAGTAGTCCCGCATTGCACGGGCGTCAAGTCAGGCGGGGTCCCCAAGGATTGAAGAATTATGAATCTTCGCAAAGCTGCGGGGATTCCTCCTCAAGACAATCTCAAGGTTCGCCAACCGCCCATCCGACCACGGCGGGAAAAATTCGTTTCAAACAGGGGGTTGACAAGAGGCGGAGTGTAGCCTTGGCTACAACCGATGTAGCCTCTGCTACATTTGACGAAAAAGACGAACAACCCGAAAGAAACCAATGAACCTGCAAAAACCAAATCACCACACCAACAGCCTGACCCGGCTCCTGGCGCGCGTCGCCGCCCGGCCTTTGAGGCTTGCCGCCCTGCTGGGGTTGCTCGTCGGATCGGCGTTCCCGCCCCTGGCATCCTCGTTGGCGGCCCGGCCGGACTCTTATCCCTACGAGGTTGTAACGACGGTCGGCATGATCACCGACATTGCCCGCAACGTGGCCGGGGACAAAGCGGAGGTGCGCGGCCTCATTGGGGAGGGGATCGACCCCCACCTCTACCAGCCGACCCGCAATGACGTGGTAGCTCTGAGCCAGGCGGACATCATTTTCTACAACGGCCTGATGCTGGAGGGAAAGATGGGTGATCTGTTCGTGCGGATGGCCGGGCGGGGAAAACCGGTTGTCGCCGTGACCTCGACGATTCTTGACAGCGGAGACTATGTTATGACCGACGAAGAAGACCGCTATGATCCCCATGTTTGGATGGATGTCCGCGGGTGGATTCTGGCGACCATGGTCGTGGCGGAAAGCTTGGCTGAATTCGATCCGGCGAATGCGGCCTTTTATCGCGCGAACGCAGATGCATATCGCGAGCGTTTGGAAGAACTCGACGCTTATGCGGCCCAAGCGATCAAATCCATCCCGGAAAACCAGCGGGTGCTTGTCACCGCCCATGACGCTTTCGGCTACATGGGACGCGCTTACGGTATTGAAGTCAAAGGGATCCAGGGAATCAGCACCGAATCGGAGGCGGGAGTCCGGGATATCGAGAACTTGGTCGATTTCCTGGTTCAGAACAAAATTCCGGCGGTGTTCGTCGAAAGCTCGGTTTCGGACAAAAATGTTCGTGCGTTGGTCGAGGGGACGCGGGCCAAGGGATGGAATATTGTGATCGGCGGTGAACTCTTCTCGGACGCCATGGGGCCGGGAGGCACCTACGAAGGAACCTACATCGGGATGATCGACCATAACGTGACGATCCTTGCGAACGCTCTCGGAGGAGACGTCCCGCCGCGGGGATTGAACGGCCGCCTCGGGGAAGCCTCCGAATAAAGCGGCTCCTCCGAAGGAAGAAGATCCGGTGGGACCGAAGAAAAGGCTCTTGCCGTTCCTCCGCGACTCAGTGCGGATGGTCGGGCCGAGCTCCGTGCGTATTTTGGTGATCATCACTGGTTGGAACAGGTGAGTTCCGGATTGGAAATTCGGAGCGGTTGTTTCATCATCCGGGCGGTGGCCCGGGTGCGGAGACGGTCCCGTTGATGGAGTTCGGCCTTGACTTCGAAGAGGTCGCGGGCGCGGTTGAGGATGGTGACGGAGATGTGGGCCGTCGGGGCGGGTTCGACGGGGTGGAGGTAGCGCAGTTTGAGTTCCGCGGTGGCCGCGTAGTGTCCCTCGGCCAAAAGTGCGCAGGTAACGGCCTCGTCCAGAAGAAGAGCCAGAATTCCGCCGTGAATCATTCCGTTGAAGCTGACCATCTCATCGGTGAAGTTGACCGAACTGCGCAGCCGGTGTGGCCCGTCGAGGGCGAAATTGAGTTTGAGTTCCGGATGCGTGCAGGCGAGACACCGGTGGTGCCCTTCCCGGCGCATGTGGTGAAGTCGGGGAATGCTGGCTCCGGTCATGACGGGCTTCCTTTGGGTTTGCGGGGGGTGGTTTTTGTTGCGGAGGACCGGATGGCGGGCGGGGACTCGCCCGGGTGGTCCCGGTAGAGGGCGAGGGCCTCGTCGAGGCGGAGTCCGACGGCGATCATCGGTTCGATTCCGGCCTCCGAAAGAACCGCCAGGGCCTCGTGCCCGAATCTTCCCGCCACAACGCGGCGGATGTTTTCGCGGACGAGTAGGTTTACAGTCGCTTTCGCCGCGTCGCGACTGCGGTTGGCTCCGGGATTTCCGACGATCCCGACCCCCGCGCCGTGTGGGGCGATGGCGAGAAAAGGCGCCCGTCCGAAGATGTCGGCGACCCAGGCCCGGGGCTGGTTTCCGGACAGAGCTACGGCAACCCCGTCGCCGAAAGATTCGACGGATTGTTCGTCCGGATCGAGGGTCGGAGCGCTCAGGCGGGTATCCGGAAAGGCGTCGATGTAAAGAGGGGCCCGTCGCTCGATCGCGAGTGCGACGATGCGGCGGGCCCGTTCGAGCATCCGCCCGGCCGTGCTTCTGGAAACCTCCATGCGCCCGGCCGCCTCGCCGATGTGCAGAGCGTGCCCGTCAACAAGGCGCATGACCTCGAAGTCGTCGATCGCCAGATCCGACGGGTCTTCCCGGGTGTGGGTCCAGCCGGCGGGAATATAAAGAGAGGCGGCGGGCAGGCCTTCGATGCGGCGTTCTTTGGGTGGACGGGGCATGGCTGTTATTGGGTTGCGGAAACGGGTTCCAGTTGTCGCCGTGAAATCTTCATGGAAACCAGTTATGGGAATAATCCCGAAATTGTCAAGGTGCGGAATCATGGAATATTTCTCGCTTTTGCTTCTCCCACCGATAACAGAACCTAGTGTTCATTCGTATGATTCCAATCCGCCTGGTGCCCTCCAGTGCGGGTCGCGAACGGCGTTTCGAATTTTCCTCAGTCCACTCTCAATGAAAACAACACCACCTTTCCGCCTCGCGCCCGCGCTTCTCTCCGGGCTGATTTTCTTCCTCTGCTCCGGCTCCCGGCTGTCCGCCGACGGTCCCATCGACCAGACGGTCGGGGCGACCGAGGGGGCTTCGACCACCATCAACAACGACCCCATCGATATCACCGACGGGAACTTCGCCATCCGCGTGCGGGGAACCGGGGTGAATGGGAGCACCGGTTCTGACGGGGGCGATCCGGGGGCGTCCATCGGCTCGATCGGCGAATTCATAAATAATCCCGGTGCCAGCCTCACGATCACCCTGACCGAGGCCTTCGCTTCCCAGGTCTTCGGGATCACGCTTAATCTCCATGGGGGGGATGGCGGCGGTTCGACCGACGACAAGGCCAAGGATAACGGCGGGGACGGGGGCGACTCCGGGAGCATCGGCGAGGACAATGCCTCCAACGCGGCGTCGGTGACCTTCAATCCGGGCGGTGCGTACAACGGCGGACTGGCTCTCTGGGAGGCGATCACCGACGGGGGGGATGGCGGTGATGTCACTCCCAGTTCCACCAATGGAGACGGGGTGCCCCAGTTCAAGGACGGGGGAGTGGGAGGCGCCTCGGGCACAACCGGCGATGTCACCCTGACGAATTCGGGCGCGCTGACCGCCGGCACCTCCGCCGATCCGCTGGCCGTCCAGGGCGTCGCCAAGGGCATTCACGGGGCCGCCAATTCCGGTAGCCCCGGACAAGGGGCGGAGGGAATCGACGCGCCTGCTTCCGGGTCGGTCTCGATCACGAACAGCGGCCCTGTGTCGCTCTTTCTCGACAATACCACCGGCAGCTTGCAGGCCTACGGAATCCGCGCCACGACCAAAGGCGGCGATGGTGCCGCCTCCCATACCAGCGGAGACGAGGGAGGCCGGGGCGGCTTCGGGGCGGATGCAGCGGTGACGGTTCAGCGGGGCGGCGACATCAATGTCACCGCCACGGGCAACGATGTGAGCGGGGCCGGTATCCAGGCGAAGGCCCGCGGCGGCAATGGCGGCCAGTCCTACGACCGAACCAGCGGCGGCGAGGGTGGGACTGGGGGCGAAGTGACCGTTTCGGTGACGGACGCCACAGTCAACACCACCGGCACGGGTCTCCCGGGCATTCAAGCCTTCAATCGGGGTGGAAACGGGGGGATTGGCGGAGTCCAGCAGGACTTCAGCGACGGCGGCGATGGAGGAAATGCCGAAACCGCCAGCGTGACCCTCAAGGCCGCCACTTCCGGGGTCTCCACCGGTTTGTCCACGAACGGAGCCAATTCGGCGGGGCTTTCCCTGAGTTCCACGGGCGGCACCGGCGGGCAGGGGACGGACTACGACAATCCGTTTCTCGGAGTCGGCGGGGCCGGGGACGGTGGCGACGGCGGATTGGCCGGCAACCTGACTGTGACGCTGCACGGCGGCGCGGATCAGGTGCTCATCCAAACCACCGGCGACCAGTCCTCCGGGATCGAGATGATCTCCTCCGGAGGAGCGGGCGGCCGGGGCGGCGATATCGACGGAAGCGATTCGACCTCTTCGAAGGGCAGCAAAGGGGGCTCGGGCGCCGACGGGGGGATGGTCAGTTTCACCCCCGAGGGCTCGGGGGGCTACGAGATCTCGACAAGCGGGTCCTCTTCGCACGGGATCGTGCTTCTCTCCGAGGGAGGGTTATCCGGGCGCGGGGGCGAGGTGAATTCACTGACTTCCAACGCGGGGGAAAAAGGCGGCTCCGGCGGTGACGGGAACGAGGTCCGGTTCACCCATGGGGCGAATTCCGTTATCAAAACGACCGGCGATCAGAGCATCGGCGTCGGGATCCAGTCGGTCGGAAAGGATGGTTCCCAGGGGGGGAGTATCGCGGAATTCCTCGGCAACCGTGCTGGTGATGGAGGCGACGGGGGTGCCGGCGGCGACATCGACATCACCACCGAGGCGGGTTCCACTATCCTGACCGAAGGCGACGAGGGCTTCGGGATCGTGGCCCGCAGTCTCAGCGGCGCGGGCGGGGCGGGCGGCACCGCCGGCGACGACGGGGTCGCCAGCCACGGCGGCGACGCGGGCAACGGCGGCGACACCGGGGAAGTGAGCATGAACCATTCGGGGCGAATCGGCACCGAGGGGGACGGCGCTTTCGGAATTCTGCTGCAAGCGCTCACCGGGGCGGGTGGCGACGCCGGTGATTCGAAGTCGGTCTTCTACGGACAAGGCGGTTCGGGGGGATCCGCCGGCAGTCTGGGTGATATGACCATCGACCTCGACAGTAGCTCGCAGACCGTGACAGCGGGCGACGGTGCCCATGCGGTGTTGGTCCAGTCCATCGCCGGGGGCGGCGGTTCGGCCGGAAAAGGCAGCGGCGCTGTTGGACTGGGCGGCGACTCGTCGGCAGGTGGCAACGGGGGAGAGATCAATGTCAACGGCTCCGGGCTTGTCACCACGCTCGGAGAGAACGCGATCGGACTTCTTTCCCAGAGTATCGCCGGGGGCGGCGGAAACGGTGGTTCGGCGGGAGGGGTGATCACGGTGGGAAGCAATGGAGCCTCGGGCGGCACCGGGGGTGAAAGCTCCATTCAAGTGGGCAACGATCCCTGGACGATCGTCACCGCCGGGCAACTGGCCCACGGCATCGTCAACCAGTCGATCGGCGGCGGTGGTGGCAATGGCGGTAACGCCACGGCGGACGGGGCGGAAATCACCGTCGCGGTTGGCGGTTCCGGCGGCGCCGGCGGCAACGGGGGCGCGGCGACCGTATCAGGGAACCGATCCCTCGCTGTTTCCACCGGGGGAAGCAATTCCGCCGGGATCGTCAATCAGTCGATCGCGGGAGGCGGCGGTACCGGAGGGTCCGCGTATTCGCATTCCGTGGGTGTCGGTTTCGACGCGGCGGTCGCGGTCGGCGGAAGCGGCGGCTCCGGCGGGAGCGGCGGCACATCGAAACTCGATTTGAGCGGAACCACGGTCTCCACCGGTGAGTTGACCGGGATCTCGGATTCGGGTGGTCCGGTTCTCCCGGCCAATCCGGTCGATGCCTACGGCGTGGTCGCGCAGTCGATCGGCGGCGGCGGCGGTCACGGCGGCAGCGCTACCGCCGGGGCGCTGGCCGTCGCGGTGCCGGTGCCCGAAACCGACACGGAGTTCGCCGTCAGCGGGTCGTTCGGTGTCGGCGGGACCGGCGGGATCGGCGGGACCGGCGGCTCCACGACCGTCCTGCTCTACGACGAGTCCACCGTCACCACCCAGGGGCAGGGCTCCCACGGCGTAATCGCCCAGTCGATCGGCGGCGGCGGGGGCCTCGGTGGAGATTCTTCCGCCTCGGCGGCGACCGTGGCGTTCGGGGGCGCGGCCGAGAACTCCGTCAGCGTCTCGGGTGAATTCACCATGGGCGGTGCCGGCGGCGGCGGAGGCGACGGCGGACCGGTCACGGTCAACATCGCCGCCGACGAGGACGGAGACCCGGCGGGAACGGCCGGCATCGTCACCTATGGCGATTTCGCCAATGCGGTTGTCGCGCAGTCGATTGGCGGGGGCGGGGGCAACGCGGGCTTCGGGAGCGGAAATACCCGGAATCGCGGCGGCACCGTTTCAATATCAGCCGGGGTGAATATGGGTGCCACGGGTGGTTCGGGCGGGGCCGGGAAAGCGGTTTCCATTACGATGTCGGAGGAAGGCGGCATCGACACCTATGGTTCGGGTGCGCACGGTGTGGTTGCCCAGTCGATCGGCGGCGGGGGCGGAACCTCCCAGGGCGGTAGCCTGAGTTTCGGTGCCGCCGCCTCTTTGTCCGGAGGAGACGGAGACGAGGGTGGGGAGGAAGAGGAAAGCGGGGACGACGACGATCTCGAACTCGAAGGCGATGTATCCATCTCCATGGGACGGGCCGGCGGCTCGGGCAGCAACGGCGGCTCCGTCGAAATTCAGAACGACGGCACGATTACCACCCGGGGCGGCGACGCGGGCGGGATCCTCGCCCAGTCGATCGGCGGCGGCGGCGGAATCGGCGGGGGAGCCGGTGGCGATGCCTCCGCGGATAATCCCATCGATCCCTCCAGCGGAGAGCGGCGGTTTCCGGTCGGCGGTTCCGGAGAAAACGGCGGCGGTGGCGAGGACGACGATGATTCCACCAGTGTGAGCGCCACCTTCTCGATGGAGCTGGGCGGGGGCGGCGGCGAGGCCGCCAACGGCGGCACCGTCTCCGTCGGCAACAAAGGCACGATCACCACC
The DNA here is from genome assembly GCA_964507815.1 of uncultured Puniceicoccaceae bacterium. Taxonomy (GTDB): domain Bacteria; phylum Verrucomicrobiota; class Verrucomicrobiia; order Opitutales; family Puniceicoccaceae; genus Puniceicoccus. Next base: position 3,083 of record CAZDRT010000061.1, on the reverse strand, counting down.
GGCGGCGATTTTTCCACCGGGATCCTCGCGCAGTCCATCGGCGGAGGCGGCGGCAAGGCGGGCACCGCTGTCGCCCAGGATACCGATGCGTCCCCCGATCTGAGCGTCAATGTGGCCTCCGGCGGAAGCGGAGGGAACGCGGGCGACGGCGGCGGGGTGACCTTCACGCTGCAGGACGATAGCGCGGTCACCACCGCGGGCTACGGAGCCTTCGGCATCCACGGGCAGTCGATCGGCGGCGGCGGCGGGATCGGCGTGGACGGATCGGGAGCCGGCGCCGGTTCCGACTCCAATCCGGGGAAGATCAGCCTTGGGGGAGATTTCAGCGGCAACGGGGGCAACGGCGGGTCCGGAGGGGCCGTTGAACTCGACGGCAGCACGGTTGTCACGACCACCGGCGACGCGGCCCATGGAATCGTACTCCAGTCGATCGGGGGCGGGGGCGGAGTCGGCGGCCATGGCTCGAGCGCCAGCGTCGGGGGCGGCTCCTTCGATTCCACCATCCAACTTGCCGTCGGGGGCGGATCCGGATCGAGCGGCACCGGTGGGTCGGTGACCCTCGATGGCGAGACCATCCGGATCACCACCGGCGGATGGGCTTCCTCGGGAATCGTCGCCCAATCGATCGGTGGCGGCGGTGGCCTCGCCTGGACACCCGCCGCCGGTCAGAACATTCTCAACGCGCCGATCACATTGGGAGGGGCCGGTAGCTCGGGTGCGGGAAAGGTCGTCAGTGTGACGCTGGGTTCGGGGAGCAGCATCCAAACCTCCGGGTTGTTCTCGCACGGCATCGTCGCCCAGTCGATCGGCGGCGGCGGCGGGATCGCCGGTTTTCCGAATGTAAACTCCGGATTGACCTTCTACAAAACGGGGCTGCGAAACCAGGAGCGAAGCGGAACCTCCTCCGGGAACGGCGCGGGAGTGACGGTCTCGGTGGACGGAACCATCACCACCACGGGAAACGCCTCCCACGGGATTTTCGCCCAGTCGATCGGCGGCGGCGGCGGGTTCCGCGGCTATGAGAACTCGGTCGATTTCGGCACCAGCTCCTCGGGCGGTTCGTCCACCGCCGGAAACATTTCGATCACCCAATCCGGAACCATCAATGCCTCCGGCGAACAAAGCGTCGGCATCCTCGCCCAGCAGGACAGCCCGGGCGTGAGCGACACGACGGTGGATGTGACCATCAACGGCGATGTGGCCGGGGGATCGGGATCGCAGGGCTTCGGTGCCTGGATCATCTCGAAGAGTTCCAATCAATCCACCTTGACCATCAACAGCGGGGGAAGCCTCGGCGCGGCCTCCGGGAACGCAGCCCGGTTCGACGCCAACGGATCCGGCGGAATCGCCTTGAACAACAACGGCAGTCTCACCGGAAACATCGTCAACGACGGCGACCCCTCGGATGTCCAGATCAACAACCTCGCCGGCGGGCGGTTCTTTGGCGGGGAATTGATTCAGGCCAACGTCCGCAACGACGGACGGATCTTCGTCGGGCAAGGCGTTCGCGGGGCGCGGTTCGGTCGCACGGAAATTACCGGCGATTTCACCCAGACCTCCGGCGGAGCCCTGATCTTCCGCACGGATTTCGAGCGGGGACAAAGCGATTCGCTCGCCGTCCGGGGGAATGCCGTCCTCGATGGCGAAGTGGAGCCCCGGCCGGTGCCCGGATCGCGCATCCTCCCCAACCGGCGGCTCACCCTCGTGACCGTTGACGGGAACATTTCCGGGGATCTGCGTCTCAGTTCCGGCATTCCCGGCATCTTCGAGTATGATCTCGGGCGCTTTGGGAACTCCTTCGCCATCGCCGCCGTGGGAATCGATCTGGTGGGCATCGCGTCCGATCTCACCGCGAATCAGACGGCGGTGGCCCGAAATCTCGAGTCGGTCTGGCTCGCCGGGAGCGGCGGCCTCGACGTGTTCGGAACCTTCGACGCGATCGCCCGGAGCGACGCGGGCGCCGTCCGGAATTTCTTCGACGAGCTGACTCCCGGCGCAACCCTGGGCTTCGCCGTGCGGGGCCCGGCGGAGGGCCAGTATTTCTCGGACACCGTTCTCAACGGCCCGATCTTCGAAGGCGACACCACCCGGCTGGCCGAGAACCCCTCGGCGTGGCTCCGCGCCCACGGGCGGACCACTTCGCAGCGGTTCGGCGACGACGGGTTTTCCAATTTCCGCCTCGACAGCATGATGTACCAGACCGGCGGCCAGAAAGAGATCGGCAAGGACCTTTATATCGGTGGATCAATCGCCTATCGCAACGATTCGCTGAGCAGCAAGAACAATGTCAGTTCCGGCGATGGGGACACCGCCCTCGGGGCCGTCACCCTCAAGCACGAGATCGGTCCCTGGCTGCTGGCCGGAGCGGTCAGCGGAAGCCTCGGCTGGTACGACACGACCCGCCGCATCACCTTTCCGGGGCAGGAAGGAGTCGCCGAAGGCTCCCCGCGCGTGCAGACCGGCGCGCTCGCCCTGCGGGCGGCCTACACGAAGGCCTACAAGCGGATCTATCTCCGCCCGTTGCTGACGCTCACTGGGGTTTACACCAACGCGAGCGGCTATACCGAGTCCGGCGCGGGAGGCTTCGATCTGAAGGTTGACCAAGCGGACCAGACCACGCTCTTCGCCACCCCCGCAATTGAGATCGGGGCCCGGAGCGACTTCTCGAACGAATGGATTCTCCGCAGCTTTGCCCGGGTCGGGCTCGACCTGGCCTCCTCGGATTCCTGGGACCAGGAGGCCCGCTTCGTCGGCGCCCCCGATGCGGCGGCGGGTTTCACCACCAGCCTCCCCCTCGACGAAGTCAGTGGCATGGTCACGGCGGGTTTTGACCTCCAGTTCAGCGAAACCACCTCCGCCCACATTCGCTACGAGGGTAAGTTTTCGGAGAATGTCTCGACCAACGGCGGATCGATTGGGCTGAAGCTGACCTTCTGAGGTTTGCCGAGCTTGGACCGGATGGAGGAGTAAGGTTCGGTGTCCAGCCTTCAGGCTGTCCCCCGCGCCTGCGGCTACACCCCTGCTGCGACGCTGGCTGAAGCACAGCGCTCCTGCGGCGGGAGGGCGGCTGTCCTCAGCCGCCG
>CAZDRT010000060.1:12642-17390 GCA_964507815.1 uncultured Puniceicoccaceae bacterium | reverse complement strand
GCCGCGGAAAGATCGATGTCCTCGTCGGCACGCAGATGATCGCCAAGGGCCTGGACTTCCCCAACGTGACCCTGGTCGGGCTGATCGACGCGGATCTCTCCCTGCACCAGGAGGATTTCCGGGCGGCCGAGCGGACCTTCCAGCTGATCGTGCAGGTCTCGGGCCGGTCCGGGCGGGGGGACCGGGCCGGGGAGGTCGTCGTCCAGACCCTGACCCCCCACGCCCCCCCGATCCAGTTCGCCCGGCGGCAGGACTTCGACGGATTTCTCGACGAGGAACTGGCTCTGCGCGAGGAGTTCCGCTACCCCCCCTTCCGGCACCTGATCCGGCAGGTTTTCCAGGGGCGCAACGAGGAGAAAATCTGGTTCGTCGCTGAAAAGTGGGCCGGGGCGGCGGAGAAAACCTTCGGAGCGGAGGTGGAAATCCGGGGTCCGGCACCCACGCCGATCGAGAAAGTCGCCGACGAGTACCGGGTGCAGCTCTGGTACTTCACGAAGGCCGTTCAGACCACTGGCCGCCATCTTTCGGCGATTCTCGCATCGTTCGACTTGCCGGAAGGGGTCCGGATGTTTCTCGACGTGGATGCGATCGGGTTGCGCTGAGGGCCGGGTCTTTTTCCGGTTTTACTCCGGCATGATCCCCGGATCGCCGCCGGGGGTGACCCGACCGGTGTCGAAGGGGTGGATCAGGAGATCGCGGGCCTCCTCTTTCGAATCGACGATCCGGAAGAGCCCGAGATCCTCCGGGGAGATCACGCCCCATTCCACCAGATTCGAGAAATTGATCGTGTTCTCCCAGAACTCCCGCCCGACGAGGAGAATCTGGATGAACTTGGTGGTTTTCCGGGTCTGGACCAGGGTCAGCATCTCGAAGAGTTCGTCGAAGGTGCCGAATCCGCCGGGGAAGACGACGAGGGCCTTCGCGTGGTAGAGAAACCAGTATTTCCGGAGAAAAAAGTAGTGGAAGTCGAAGCTCAGCGGATCGTCGCAGTAGGGATTCAGCTTCTGCTCGAAGGGAAGGCTGATTCCGAACGCGATGGAGCGACCGCCCGCGTCGCGGGCTCCGCGGTTGGCCGCCTCCATGATCCCCGGCCCGCCGCCCGAGCAGATGTAGAACTGCTTGTTCTCGTCCTCCTGGGCGTTGGACCAGCGGGTCAGGTCGGCCGCCAGTTCGCGGGCGAAGCGGTAGTATTTGACCGCCCGCTCGATCTGTTTCCGGCGGGCCTTGAGCTGACGGGCGGATTCTTCGGAAAGGGGAGGCCCGCTCTCGTGCTCCTCCATCTCCTCGAGGAGCTGTTCGGCCCGCTCGGGCGCCGGATTCCGGGCCGATCCGAAAAAGACGATCGTGTTGCGGACTTGCTCGTCTTCGAGGCGTACCGCCGGTTCGGTCAGCTCGCAAAGAACCCGGATCGACCGCGCCGATGAGCTGTTCAGGAAGGAAAGGTTCTTGTAGGCCTTGTCTGGCTTGGCGCTTGGACCTTCGGGATTTTCGAATTCTTCGTTCTTGTTCATCTCGTCTTTTGTGTTTAACTGAGGAGTTTAGGGATTTCAGTGGTTAGTGAAAGCGCAGTGAGCCGCCCCTCCGAGTGGGACGGCGCGACCGTCGAGAAACGGTTCGACTGGGTGACCCCCTTCGCGATGATCGCGTTGGCGGTCGCGGGGGTTTTCTTTATCCGTTCGGCCCAGGAATATATTGGGGGCGGTCTGTGGAAAATGCAGATCATTTGGATCATTCTCGGTGTCGGGGTGTATGCTTTTGTTTCCTCCGTCAATTACAAGATTCTTCTCGAAAAAGCGCACTGGATTTACGCCGCCAGTCTCGGCCTGCTCCTGCTGGTGGAATCGCCGCTCGGCGTCGAGATCTACGGTGCCCGCCGGTGGATCGATCTCGTCTTTTTCCGCCTCCAGCCCTCCGAGGTGGCGAAGATCGCCGTCCTGATCATGGTGGCGAGCGTTCTCGCCCGGTCGCGCATCGGTTCCTTCCGGGGTTCGCTCAACACGCTGTTCAAGGTCGCCCTCGTGGCCGGGGCGCCGATGTTGCTCATTTTTTCCCAGCCGGATCTCGGTTCCACGCTGGTCTTTCCCCCGTTGGTCTTCGGGCTACTCTACGTATCGAAGCTTTCGGATCGATTCTTTTACGTGTCGTTCGCGGTTTTCGCCCTGCTGATCGCCGTGGTGGCTTTCGACTGCCACCGCTACTACCAGCACACCTATGCCGCGGGGGATGGGACGGCGCCGGCGGGTGCCTACGAGGACCGGTCGCTTCTGCCGATGAAGGACTACCAGCGCGACCGCATCCTCTCGTTCGTCGTGCCCGAGCTGGTCGATCCCCGGGGGATCGGTGACAGTTGGAACGTCAACCAATCGCGGATCTCGATCGGATCCGGCGGTCTTTTCGGCAAAGGGTGGGGTGGCGGAACCCAGGCCCTGCTCGGCTACCTGCCCCCGGCGGTGGCCCACAACGATTTCATCTTCGCGGTTCTCGCCGAGGAGAAAGGTTTTTTAGGAAGTTCGGCAGCCCTCGTGCTCTACGGGGTGATCATCCTCAACGGTTTCCGTATCGCGGGATTGGCCCGCGACCGTTTTGGCATGCTCCTCGCCGTGGGAGTCAGTGTCCTGTTGTTGGTCCACGTTTTCATCAACGTGGGCATGACCATGGGCCTGACCCCCGTCACCGGTCTGCCGCTTCCGTTCATGACTTACGGAGGCTCTTTTCTTCTGAGCTGTTGCGTTCTCCAGGGTCTCGTCCAGTCGGTCTTTCGATTTCGAAAGGATTTTTCATGACCGGACGGCTCCAGGACCACCATTGGATCGCGCGCCTGCGACCGAAGAAGAGGGATCTCCATGACCAGACACCCGAAAACAGGATACAATCATGGAATCATCACAACCATCCCCCGCCTCCCACACGGAAGAAGCGGACGAAACGGACATCCACCGCGAGGAGCTTGAAAAGCCCCCCGTTGAAAAGGTCGTTGAGCCCATTCCCGAGGAGAAACTGAACGAGGACGCCGCGAAGCGCTCCAAAAAACAGCCGATGGTCACCCGGATCGTCCGGGCCCTTCGCCGCGAGAAAAAGGATTTCGCCGAACTGGTGATCAACTCCGAGCCGCTCGAGACCCGGGTGGCCCTGCTCCGCAACGGAGTGCTCGAAAAATTCGAGGTCGAGCGCCAGGGCGAGGACCGCATGGTCGGCACGATCTACAAAGGCCGGATCCAGAATCTCGAACCGGGGCTGAAGGCCGCCTTCGTCGATATCGGCGAGCCGAAAAACGCCTTCCTCCACTATTGGGACATCCTGCCCGCCGCCAACGACGCTTCCGTCGAGATCGTCCGCGACAACAAGCAGGGGGGCGAGGGCGGTAAGCCCGCCGAAAAAATCACGGTCAAGGACATCCCGACCAAGTATCCGGTGGGCTCGGAGATCGTCGTCCAGGTCACCAAGGACTCGATCGGCAGCAAGGGTCCCCGCACGACCACCAACATCGCCCTGCCGGGGCGGTTCATCGTGCTCATGCCTTTCTCCGGCCAGTGCGGCATCTCGCGGAAAATCGAGGAAAAGGCCGAACGGAGCCGCCTGAAAAAAATCCTGCGGGAGCTGACCATTCCCGAAGGCATGGGGGTCATCATCCGGACGGCCGGCGAGGGGAAAAAGGCCCGCTATTTCGTCCGCGACCTGCACCTTCTCCTGAAGAAGTGGGACGATATCCAGAGCAAAATCGGTTCCACCAAGAAGCCGCTCTGCCTCTACCGCGAGCCCGACCTGGTCGAGCGAACGGTCCGCGACTTCCTCACCGAGGAGATCGACCGGGTCATCATCGACGATCCCGAGGACCACGAGCGGATGCTCGGGCTGGTCGGCCAGATCTCGAGCCGCTCGAAGGCGAAGATCAACCTCTTCCGGGAAAACATCCCGATTTTCGAACGGTTCAACGTCGAGCGGCAGATCGAGCAGACCTTCATGCGCAAGGTGCCCCTGCCCAGCGGCGGGGAGATCGTCATCGAGGAGACCGAGGCGCTGGTCGCCGTGGACGTGAACACCGGCGGCCATAAAGGAGGGGCCAAGGACGGCAAGGACTTCATCGTCCGGGCCAACCTGGAGGCCGCCTCCGAGGTGGCGCGGCAGATCCGGCTCCGCAACATCGGGGGGCTCATTATCGTCGATTTCATCGACATGAAGCAGAAGCGCGACCGCAACGCCGTTTACCAGCGCATGCGGCAGGAGATGTCCCGCGACTCGGCGAAGAGCCACGTCCTCCCGATTTCCCAGCTGGGCCTTCTTCAGATGAGCCGACAGCGCCACAAGGAAAGCCACTCGAGCGGGATCTACACCTCCTGCCCCTACTGCAACGGGCGCGGGATCGTGAAATCGGCCCGCTCGATCAGCGTCGAGATCCAGCGCCGCCTGGTCAGCGTCTCGCGTCACGCGCGGACCTCGAACACCTCGGACGATCCGCTCTTCCTCCGCATTCTCCTCCACCCGGTCAACCTCGAACGGCTCCGGTCCGAAGACGAGGCCCACCTCGTCGAACTGGAGAAGGGCTACAACGTCAATCTCTCCTTCCGGGCCGACCCCTCCTACCACGTCGAGAACTTCAAGATCCTCGACGGCAAGACGGGCCGGGAACTCCGGTAAAGGTTTGCGAGAACGCCCGCATTTGGTCCGACCCAGAATGAAAAATTTCGTTTTCGGAAGTGGTCGGGTGGCCTTGGCCCCCGATCCGTTGCGGTCGCGGAAGAACCGGGCCG
>CAZDRT010000060.1:0-12542 GCA_964507815.1 uncultured Puniceicoccaceae bacterium | reverse complement strand
CGCGCGCGGAACATGACCATCGTTCGGAGGTGGGAGCTGAAGCAACCCACCCACGCTACCCGGCCTTTAAAGAAGCTGGCGGGCCCGTCTCATACGGTTGCAAACAACCGGCTGGAGAGATGGCCACGCCCGTCGGGCGGCAGCCTTGCGGAAAAAGCGGCCCGATGAAAACCCCGCACACCAGCCCGGGGCCGGTCCTCGTCGCCTTTGACAAATTCAAAGGGGCGCTGTCGGCCGGCGAGGCCTGCCGGATCGCCGCCTCGGCGATCCGCGGGCGGGGCGGTTCCGTGCTTGCGGAAGCTCCGCTGACCGACGGGGGCGAGGGCTTTTGCGCGATCCTGACCTCCGCCGCCGGGGGGGCCCTGGAATCGGTCGAGGTCCGGGATCCGCTCGGGCGACCGATCCGCGCCGATCTCGGCTGGGTCGATTCCCGGCGGATCACACCCGCCGCTCGGGGGCGGCTCGGCTGTGCCGGAGACGAGCGGATCGCCGTCGTCGAGATGGCCTCGGCCAGCGGGCTGCCGCTTCTGGCGGAGAGCGAACGCGATCCCTGGCTCACCTCGACGGAGGGCACCGGCGCGCTCCTCCGCCGGGCGGTCGAGTGCGGCGCGGGACGCATTCTTCTCGGGGTCGGCGGCAGCGCGACCAACGATGTGGGGGCGGGGGCTCTCGCCGCCCTTGGTGTCCGCTTTCTCGACGAATCGGGCGGAACGGTCGCTCCGGTGACTCCCGCGGGGTTTTCCGATGTCGGGGCGGTTGATTTCGAAGGCGCCCCCGGGCTGCCGCCCGTGGTCATCGCCTCGGACGTGGAGAGCCCGCTCCTCGGTCCCGGCGGGGCGACGAGCGTCTTCGGTCCGCAGAAAGGGCTGTCCGATGTCGCGGGGATGGAAAGGGCCGTCGAACGGATGGCCGGCCTGCTGGGCGACCGGTCGGACCGGAACCCCGATCCCGCCGCACCCGGCATGGGGGCGGCCGGCGGCATCGCCTTCGGGTTGTCGGCCCTCTCCCCGGTGCGGATCGTTCCCGGCTTCGCCCTCTTTTCGGACTGGATGGGGCTGGAGGACCTTCTCGCCCGGGCCGACCGGGTGGTCACGGGCGAGGGCCGTCTCGACGCCGGTTCGCTCACCGGCAAGGGGCCGGTCGCCCTCCTGCGGGCCGCCGCGCGCAAGGGTTGTCGGCTCGCGGTCTTCGCGGGATCCATCGAGGAGGAGGCGGCCTCGGCCCTCGGGGACGAACTCGGCGTCTTCCACCGCGCCGTTCTTTCGCGCCCGGGCGAGCCTCTTTCGGAATCCCTCGCCGCGACGGGCGACCGTCTCGAGGCGGCGGTCGGCGAGTGGTGGGCATCTCCCGGCTGATAGGGTCATGAACGACGAAGAGCACAGTATCCGCGAAAAGCGCTTCGCCCGGATCCGCCGCGTCAAGCGTTTGCTCCGCCCGTTGCCCCGGCGGGCGAACATCCACCGCTACCCCGTTTTGAGCTGGTTCGCGGCGGCCGCCCGCAAACGGGACTTTCTCTGGTCCTTCCGGCGGGGGGCCGTCATCCCCGCGTTCTACGCGGGATGGGTTCTGACTCTCCTGCCGCTCTATGGACTCCAGATAGCCCTGGCCTTCCTGTTGGCCATCCTCTTCCGGGCCAATCTCATGATCATGGTGGGGCTGCAGGTGGTCTCCAATCCCGTAACCGTGCTTCCCCTTTGGTACCTGAATTACCTGGTGGGCAATTTCTTTCTCGATATCTTTTTCGGGGAATCGCCGGTGCGGTACGGACAGCTCCTCGGAGAGGCCTCCGATCTAGGGCTCAGTTTCCGGGAAACCCTCGGATTCATCCTCGAGCGCTCCCGCGAGGCCGGGGTCAACGTGATCCTCGATCTGGCCGGGCGCCTGGTCGGAGCCACCTTTCTGGGAGGGTTCCTGATCGGCCTGGTGGCGGGCTTCGTTTCCTGCTGGATCTACCGCGCGGTGCTGGGCCGGTACACTCCCTTCCAGGACAAATCCTCCGGAGAGTCTCCGGGGGAGAAACCTCCGCGTTGAGCCCGGACAACGCTTCCGTCGCAGGGCTCGCGTCTTCGCGGGACGTGGATCGCAGAGCGAAGACCTTTTGGCTCGACGCCGCAGCCCGGCGCGGACGCAACCAACTTCGCCAAGGCTACGAAGGTCAAGAGGTCCGGCCCTACAAGGGCGATTCACTCTCGGATACCCTTGGGCGGAGCGCCCATCCGACCTTCTTCGTATCCGTGCTTGAGGTAGTGTTTCACGCCCGCCTCGTAATTGTTCGCTCCGAAGGCGGCCGCGAGGTCCGGATTCATCTGCAGGTACCATCGGGGGTCGAAATCCGGATGGCCGGGCCGGCCTTCGGCCAGGCCGTGCTCCAGCCAGTGGCGGAGGGCGTCCCGGTGGTTGTCCTTGCCGAACGAATTCCGCAGATCGGGATTCTGTTCGACATACCACGCCACGTCCATGACCGGGGAGCTTCTGCGGCCCTCCTCGATGCCGAAACGGAGCCAGTGCCTCCGCAATTCCCGGACATCGCCCCCGAGCGATCGTTCCAAATCCGGGTGTGCGGAGGAGTAATAGGCGGCGTCGAAAACGGGTTCCTGGATCAGCCAGTCTTCCGCCGCCGCAGGCAGTGTCGGGAAAAGAAGCAGAGGGAGAAGAATCGTAAGGCGCATTACGGAAGGAAGAGATGAACGGTCCGGAATTCGAGAAGTGAGCTGGTTGTCAAAAATTGCTTCCTGCGACGATTTCCGTGGACGGGGGGGCGGGGGCGCTATGCGGAGTGGGTCCGGGCGACGAAGGCGACTTCCTTTTCCCAAGCGGGATCTTCCTCGACCGGGGGGAGTTCGTTGTCGCCGGGTTTTTCGGCGCTGCCCGTCTTTTCTTCCAGGCGGCGCTGGAATTCCGTGAACTCCAGAATTTCGAAACTGCCGTCGAAGTTCTCGACGAGGGCGGTCAGGGATTCGACCCAGTCCCCGCTGTTCAAATAGTGGATGTCTTCGATCTGTTTGTTGGCCGCCGTGTGGATGTGGCCGCAGATGACCCCCCGGCACTTCCGTTCGCGGGCCAGATCCCGCAGCTTGTCCTCGAATTTATCGACGAAGCTGACCGCCCCCTTTACCCGGGCTTTGATCTGTTTGCTGAGCGAGTAGTAGGACTTTCCCCGCCAGGCGCGGAAGCGGTTGTAGATGCGGTTGATGCGCAGCAATGTCTGGTAGCCGACATCTCCGAGCACCGCGATCCACCGGTGGTTCGTCGTGATCGAGTCAAAACCGTCGCCGTGGACGACCAGGTAATCGCCGTTCGGATTGTGGTGGATGTACTCGTTGACGATGTGGAGCCGGTCGAGATCGATGGGCAGGAAGCGGTTGAGAATATCGTCGTGGTTGCCGCGCAGGTAGATGACCTCGGTGTCCTTCTTTTCCAGTTTCTTGAGAACGAGCCGGACGAAGCGGGTGTGCTGCTTGTTCCAGCCTCCTTTCCGGGAGAGGCTCCATCCGTCGATGATGTCGCCGTTGAGAATAAGCCGCTCCGAGTGGGAGTGCTTGAGGAGGAAGTTCACCTCGTCGATTTTGCAGTCGCGGGTTCCGAGGTGGACGTCCGAGAGGATAATGGTTCTGAATGTAAGAGTTCCTTTCTTCACAGGCGATGAGTCGGTTTATACCGTGAAAGCGGGAAAGTGACGGCGGGTCAACCGGAAATCCCTTTGAAACGGGATTGTAACAATAGGTGTACATCGCCGATTCGACTTGCCAACCGCCGTGACGCCGCCTTTGGTTGCGTACCAATGTCCGAGGAAAAGTTCACTTCCACTTCCACCATTCTGTTCGATCTGGCTCTGACGGGGTTGTTCTTTCTTTTCATGACCGTGATGCTTCGTCCGTTCGTGCCGGCGCAGACCCCCTGGATCGTCTGGTTTTTCGCCGGATTCACGGCGCTCCCGCTGGCGGGTGTGTTCTGGCTGGCCAGCCAGATGTTCCGGGTGACCCTCACGGACCAGCTCCGCCGGAAGAAATCGGAAAAAGGGGCTTGATCCCTTCCGGGAAATATCCACCCTCAAACGTTTTTCCTTTCAAAACCATGTCCCAGCACCGCAGTTTTCAAGCCGGAGGCACCGCAGGCCTCAAAAAACGAAATGTTCTCTCCCGTTTCGAGCGAGTGGAGTTGCTCCGCAAGCGCGGCCAGTGGAAGGATGGCGACAACGTCGTCGGCTTGCGCAAGACGAAGCCCGAGGAGTGAGCCAAGCGCTCAGGGAAACATTTCCCGGCACAATTCGCACCGTTTTCCGTCGCAGCCTCGCGCCGGGCATTTTTCGCGTCCGAAGAAAATGATCCGCAGGTGGATCGAGGCCCACTCCTCTTTCGGGAAGAGTCGCTTCAGGTCTTTCTCCGTCTGAGCGACGTTTTTTCCCGAGCTGAGTTTCCAGACCCGCGCGAGGCGGTGGATATGGGTATCGACCGGGAAGGCGGCCTCGCCGAAGGCCTGTACCCGGACGACGGAGGCCGTCTTGTGACCGACGCCGGGGAGCGCCTCAAGTGCCTCCTCCGAGCGGGGGACCTCGCCGCCGTGCTCATCGACGAGAATCCGGGAAAGCCGGGAAATCGCCCGGGCTTTGGCCGGAGCCAGCCCGCAGGAGCGGATCAGGGAGCGGATCTCCTCCTCCGGCAGCCGGGCCATCGCCCCGGGCGTCGCGGCGCGCGCGAAAAGGGCGGGAGTGACCTGATTCACCCGTTTGTCCGTGCATTGGGCGGAGAGGAGCACGGCGATCAGGAGGGTGAACGGATCGGAGTGGTCCAGAGGGATTGGCGTTTCCGGGAACCATTCGGCGAGTCGCTTCCGCACCAGGGTGGCTCGTTCTTGCTTCGTCACCGGTTCGTTCGCTTGTATCGGTTTCCGTTTCCGTCGGGGATGCCGGGCGGGGTTGCCCGCACGGGTCCGCGGGACCGCGGCCGGGTAATTGACCGGGCGATCCCGATCTCCTCAGGGGTGCCGCCTTTCCTCCGGGGGGACGGGAAGGAAGCGGTCGCGATCGTAGGGAAGGGGCTCCTTGGGCGGGACTTCCCCGTCCCATTCTTCGCGCGTCTCGTCGTCGGCATAGTAGCGGAGCCAAGTGGCCGTGCCGTCGGGGTCGTCGTCGGTTCCGTGCTCGGCGACATCCACCCGGCAATTCCATTCCGAGCCGGTCGGCGGCACCGTGGTCGGTTCGGGCAGGGCCTTGTTGACGAGCAGTTCGTAGAGTTCCGCGTCGTTCAAGTGGTCGGTTCCGAAGACAAAGATGCGGATGGAGGCGAGGGCTTCGAGCAACTCCCAGAGAGCGCTTTTGACCCCACCCTCTCCCGCGGGATCGCCGGGCGGCCGGGGGACGAAACCGATCTCGTTCCGAAGTCGCTCCGCGATGGTCGATTCCTCGGCCGACTCGAAGGCGAGCACCTGCTCCCAAAAGGCAGCCTGCGCGTCCATGGGAAGGTTTTCGCTTCCACCCTCGATGACCGGCCCGTCGATGCGGTCCATCACCTCCTTGCGGAGTTCACCGAGGCGAAGGGCTTGTTCGATGAGAGGATCGGATTCTTCTTCTGGCATGGTGGAGAGGTGGAGTGGTGGAGAGGTGGAGTGGTGGAATTGCCCTCGCGGGCCGCGGCGCGACTGGATGCTTGGAGAGTGTAGTAAAGGGGGAAAGCGGAGGGTGTTCCAGAACGAAAACCGCCTAAATCCGGGACGGGTGTAACCACAGGTGCGTGGAGGGATTATCGGAATTTATCCGATAATCGTGCGTGTGCCGCCGAATTGCCGCGGGAGGGCGGCTGTCCTCAGCCGCCGCGATACGGCGGAGGGGGACCCGATCAACTTTTGGAAGATTCCCGCGCCGCCGAATTGATTCCGTGGCTTTCCATTCTCTTCCCCGCAATGCGGCGGCTGAGGACCAGTCTTCGCGCGGGGATCTTTTGAAACTACTCGGGAAAACACATCCATTTCATCCCTCCTGAAAGCAGCCCCCTGGAGGCGCTGCTTCGCCGTGGCACGGCAGCCGCCCTCCCTCAGCCGAGAGCGAGGGTGATTACTTTTCTTCCGACAAAGCTCGTTTCAGTTGTCGCCAGCGGGCCAGGCGTTCGGCGATCGCGCTCTCCGCGCCGTTGGTTCCGGCCCGGTAAAAGCTCTTCGGCTCGGTCATGTATTCCTGGCCGCTGATCGATTCGGGGAAGTCGTGGCTGTAGAGATATCCGGCACCGTGTCCCATTTCCCTGGAGACCTTGGTGTGGGCGTCGCGCAACCAGAGGGGGACGGCCTGCAAGCCGCCGCGCCGGATCTCCGCCTTCGCCCGGTGGATACCCTCGCAGGCGGAATTGCTTTTCGGGGCGGTTGCCAGAAAAAGGGCGGCGTGGGCGAGGTTCAGCTCGCATTCGGGCAGGCCGATGACCTCGCAGGCCTGGTAGGCCGCCATGGCGAGGGGGAGCGCCCGTGAGTCGGCCAGGCCCACGTCTTCGGAGGCCTGGATCACCAGTCTGCGCCCGATGAAGCGAGGGTCTTCGCCCCCGGCCAGCATCTTCGCGAGCCAGTAGAGGGTCGCGTCGGGGTCTCCGCCCCGCATCGATTTGATGAACGCGGAAATGGTGTCGTAGTGCTCGTCCTCGCCGGCGTCGTAGCGGATCTGGCGTTCCCTCAGGAATTGTTCCAGTTCCGCCCTCCCGGCCGTCGCTCCGATCGGTTGGGAGAGGACGAGGGTTTCGAGGGAGTTAAGGCCGCGGCGCAGGTCGCCGTCGGCGATCCTCGACAGGCCCGCGATCACTTCGTCGGCCACGGTGACCCGGGCGTCCCGCATTTGCGCATCCTTCGCGAGAGCGAGCCGCAGGACTTTTTCGACGGCCTCCGCGCCGACCGGATTGAGCCGGAAGAGATGGCTGCGGCTCAGGAGGGCGGGGATCACGTAGAATCCGGGGTTGTAGGTGGTGGCTCCGATCAGCCGCACCCAGCCCTCTTCGACATCGGGAAGGAGCAAATCCTGCTGGGCCTTGTTGAACCGGTGCAGCTCGTCGATGAAGAGGATGAACCGGCCCTCGCGGTCGGCGCGGGCTGCGGCGAGGTGCTGCCGGAGATCCGCGACGTTGGAGGAGACCGCGTTCACCCGGATCAGCCGGCTGCCGGTCTCCCGGGCAATGACGTCCGCGAGGGTGGTTTTTCCGCAGCCGGGGGGGCCGTAGAGCAGAATGCTCCCGAAGCGGTTCTCCCGGATCAGACGGGGGAGGAGAGCGCCCTCCCCGAGCAAATGCTCTTGGCCGACCACGCCGGCGAGATCGACGGGCCGCATGCGGGCCGCCAACGGTCGGTGGACCGGCGAATCGGGTCCGCCCGCGAAAAAGTCAGACTGTTCGGCCATCCCGGTTCGCCTCCCTTGTCCGGTTCCGCCGGCACCGCTCCGAGCAATACTTCACCTCTTCCCAATGCCGGGCCCACTTGCGGCGCCAGAGAAAGGGGCGTTCGCAGACCGGGCAGATTTTGGAAGGCAGCTCGCTTTTGCGCACGGAGGAAAAGGTAGGGGAAGGTTCCGGTTCAGGCAAATCAAGAACGCCGCCGAGCGTTCTCCCTGCCCCATTTGCAAAAACCTGTCCCTATCGAGGTGCTTCCGAACCGTGAGACCTTCGACCGAGACAGCGATCAGCCACCGCGCCCCTCTTTTTCTGTTTCTGATTCCGTTTGGTTCCGGGTTGATCGCCTCTTGGAACGCTCCGTCCGGAGATTCGTTCGACCCGGGGACGGGGGCGGTTCTCTTGGCGGGGCTGCTTTTCGGATTGCTGATGATTCGTTCCGGTCGGGGCGACCGGAAGTGGGTGGCGTGTTTTCTTGTGGCAGCCTTTTGCCTCGGGGCGATGTACGGTGCCCGGTTTTTCGAACCGCCGGGCGATGCCGGCGGGCGGACGCCCCCGCGGGAAGAAATTCTGCGGATCAATCCGGTTCAAATGTTCGCCGGGCCGCCGCGCTCCTCGTCGCACATCGGCCTCGCGACGGCCGAGGGCCGCGGGGGGCTTTTCTACTTCCGGGCACCAGCGGGCCGCCGCGGAGCGGTGGTCCCCGGGGGATTTTTCTCGGAGATCCGGGGCGTGGTTCGGTCCTTGGAGGAGTCGTCCTTCGACGACGGCTTTCTCGACTATCTCCGGCAGAGAGGCGTCCGCGGGGTAATCGACGCCGTTCTTCCCCCGGAAACGGTCGGGTTGGCGGATTTCGGGGAAGCTCTCTTTGCTCTCTTACTGGAGCGGGCCAAGGGTGCCCTGTCTGTCGGCGCGCCGGGCGACGATCCGGCGACCCGGGTCTATCAGGCGATTGTTCTCGGGCAGCGGCAGGGCTTGGAGCAAGGGCAGAAGGCGATTTTCCGCGAGACGGGCACCGCCCATCTTTTCGCCATCTCCGGATTGCACGTCGGGTTGGTGGGCGGGTTTCTCTTCGGGTTTTTCCGTCTGCTGCGGATGGACGAACCCGTGCGGGTGGCGCTGACCCTCGCCGTGTTGCTTTTTTACGTCGTCCTGACCGGATCGACACCTTCCGCCGTGCGGGCTTTTTTGATGATCGCTTTCCTCTTCGGGGCCAAAGCGTTCCATCGGGGGTATCGACCGGAATCGGCTCTCGCCGCTTCGGCGCTGTTCGTGCTTCTCTTCGATCCGGACCAGATTTTCACTCTTGGCTTCCAGCTCTCCTACACCGTGGTGCTTTCGATTCTGGTCTTCGGAATTCCCGCCGCGCGGGAGATGATCCGGATCACCAACCCGCGGTACTGGTTGCCCGGCCAGACCGGCTCCCGTTTCTACCGCACACGCCGGTGGTTCTTCGGAAGCCTCGCGATCAGCCTCTCCGCTTTCCTCGCGAGTGCGCCGATGATGATCGGGCATTTCGGCATCCTTCCCCTTTCGGCGGTGGTTCTGAATCTCGTCCTGGTTCCCCCGGCCACACTGGTTCTGGTCTTTGGGTTTCTTTCGCTCTTCACGGGGTTGTTGGGCCTGGATTTTGTGTCCGGCCTCCTCAACGCCGCCGCCCGACCGATCATCGAGACGATGGTGTGGCTTGTCTCGCGCGCGGTGGATGTTCCCTTCGCCAGTCTTTCGGTCGAGCCGTCGAACGCGTGGATTGGGCCGGCTGCCTCCGTCGCCTTTCTGGCCGTCGCGTTCTGGACCGGTTCCCGGCCCCGTTTCCGCCTGCAACATCTCGCCCTGCCGACCACTCTGCTTGCCGCCGTGGTTCTTGTCGCCGGGATCGGTTGAATGACGAAATTAGTTTCCCCCGCACGGGGTTTTGTGAGTGAATCATCCGGATGAACGGTACCACGACTCTCGACAAAGCGGTTTTCGTCCAGTTCGGCGTCGCTCTTTTCTCCGCCGGACTTTCTTCCTGGATGCTGGGTCCGGCACGGCATGCGGCTGTTTACACCGAGGGAGGCCCGGTCGAGTGGTTCTCCGTTTGCGGCTGGGTCGGTGCCGCTGTGTTCGTTCTCTGTGTCCTTCGACCGCTCTGGTCGCGTAGGAGCCGGTTCCCACATTTGTTGCTCCTCGTTTACCGAACATCGCATTCACCCAGTCATGTCATCTCCGCGCAGAACTCTCTCTGAAAATCTGGAAGGACTCGTCGAATCGCCCGGCGACCGAATCGGTGTGCGGCTGATCGCCGACCGGGTCGGCGACAAGGGGTTTGGTATTCTCCTCGTGATTCTCTCCCTGCCCAGCGCTTTGCCCGTGCCGGCGCCCGGGTACAGCACGCCGTTCGGCATCGTCCTCATGCTCCTCGGGCTGCAGATGATGTCGGGGCGCGAGCGACCCTGGCTGCCCGAGCGGGCCCTGCGGAAGGAGGTTTCCAGGGAGTTCGCGGGAAAACTGGTCCGGTCGGCCAATCGTTTCCTCGGTCTCGCCGAACGCTTGATCCGGCCGCGCATGCGGTGGATCAACCGGAAGGGCGGCCGAATGTTCCTCGGGTGCGTCGTGGTTCTGATGGCTTCTCTGATGATCCTGCCGATCCCGCTGACGAATACCCTTCCGGCGGGGGTGATTTTTCTGGTCGGGGTTTCCCTTTCCGAGGACGATGGCCTGGTGGCCATCGGCAGTTTCCTCGCCGGGCTGCTGGCGGCTGCCTTCTACGCCTATATCATTTATCTGCTGGCTACCGTGGGGATGGAGGGCGTCGTCCGGTTGAAGGACTGGATTAAGGATTTTCTGTTCTGACTCGGTTTGCGATGAACCTGCTCCTAGTCGATGAAATGCAAAGTGAATACCGGTTTTCCACCGCCGATCCGTCTTTTGCCGCCCTGTGGCGGCTCGGCGGGGGAGAGGTTTGCGTCGGGGTGGTCAACGGACCGCGGGGAATCGGGCGTCGTGTCGAAACCACGGAAGGCGAGGTGCGCGTGGAGGCTCTCCGGTGGGAAACCCGACCGCCCCCGGCCCCGCCGCCGGTCGATCTGGTCGTAGGTCTGCCCCGTCCGGCGGACGCGCGACGGATCCTGGTCCAGGCCGCCGCGCTGGGGGTGCGCGGGATCACTTTTGCAGTGCTCGACCGGACACCGCCCGGATATGAGACCAGCCGGATGATCGCGGCGGAGTCGGTCGATGCCTGTTTCCGGGAAGGGCTCGCTCAGGGCTTTCACACGTTTCCGCCCGCCTTCGGGTTGGTTCGCGGACTCGCCGCGGCGCTGGTGCGGGCCGATCCCTCGCTGCCGGTGACCGTCCTCGATCCCTATCTCGGCGAGGCTCTTTTCGGCGAGGCGGGCGCGCCGCCCGATGCTCCGGGGACGATCATCCTCGGAAGCGAGCGGGGCCTTTCCCCGGAGGAACAGAAACTGGCCGCCTCGCCGACCCTGCGGCGGCGGCACCTCGGGGCGGCGATTCTGCGGACGGAGACGGCGGTAGTGGCGGCAGTCACTCTGGCTCACCGGGCGACCGGATTTCTGAACTCGTCGCGGAGCGCGGTCATTGCGGCTCGCTGAGGGCCTCCTCACCGAAGAGGGCGGTGTATAGTAGCCGGTAAACCCCGGTATTGTCGATGGTCGATCCCAGTCGATCACTGCCATAGCCATGCGCTTTGTTCACGACGCTCCCCGGGACATCGCCGGTCGTCGCCCAGGCGATTCCGAACGGATGCCGGTTTCCGTTTGCGTCGGGCAGGGAGAGAAAGGGCTCTCCGCCGCTTCCGTTCCTGCCGTCCACGGGCGCGCCGTTCTTGTCGCGGTCGGGCAGGAGAACGTCGGCCCCCGCGTCGCGCGGGGCGACCACGGTCGGGCTGCCGGCGTCGCTGTCCGATCCGACCAGAAGAAAGATCCTCCGATCCGGCTGGTCGGCGAGAAACTCCAGCGCGACGCCGATGGCCGCATCGGCCCGGGCGACGGCTTCGAGCATTCCGGCGGCGTTGTTGTAGTTGCTCAGGTTGTCGGTCCCTTCCTCCTCGGCCACGAGGAAAAATTCACGGTCGGGATCGGATCCGAGGATGGCGAGGGCGGCGGCGGTCATCTCGGCGAGGGTCGGAGCATCGGGCCGGTAGGGAAGCCTGCCCTCTTCGGCGAGATCCTCCTCGGTTCCATTGTGGAAGGTGTCGAAAGGCGCGAAAATCCCGATGACTTTTCCGGTGTCGGGAGGCAGATCGAGCAGTTCCTCCCGGGTGTGGATCACCCGGTAGCCGCGCTCCTCCGCTTCCCTCAGGAGGTTTCGTCCGTCGGTGCGGAGACCTTTTTCGCCAAAGACTCCCGTCTCCTCCGCGGGAATCAGGTAGGCTTCGCCGCCCGCGAAAATCAGATCCACCCCGGCGGCCAATACCTTCTCGGCGATGGCGAAAACCTTATCGCGACTGTCGGAACTGGCCGCGAAGACGGCGGTGCCCGGCTCGCCGATATGGCCGGAGTTCACGAGGCCGGTCCGGATGCCGGCCTCGCGGGCCTCCAGCAGCAGGGGGAGGTCGGATCCAGAGGCGGCGGTCAACGGCAGGGTCCGGTTCATGCCGAACGAGTCGTAGTGTACTTTCCGCCCGTAGGCGTGGACGGTCGCCCCGGCGTGCGAGGTCGTGGACAACCAGTTGGCCTGGTGGGGCCGGTAGGCGGCGAGCGCGTCGAGACGGTCCCAGTTCATCATGCCGTCGGGGCCGGCCACCAGAAGCCGCCCGGCGTTCCAGTGTCCGAGTCCGGTCCCGTCGGGGTGGAGGAAGATGGCGCTGCCCGCCGGGAGGGTGGACGCGGCGGTGAGAGTGAGTAGGAGAATTCGTGCGATCATGGGAGGTTGAAACTACCTGAGTTTTTCATACAGACAATGCGAAATGCGGGTGGATTCTTCCGGGGCATCGCTGATGCAAGATCGGTGAAGAAAGAATCGTGGGAGCGACCCATGGTATAGCAATCTTCGGCCTCCCCCCCCTGTGGCCGGGGATTCCCGGCCTCCTCCGTGGCCGGCGGCCTTCCTTGTCCCGGTGCGCAACGGCGGGGCGGTACCGGTTGCCCGTGCGGTGGCGGCGACAGCAACGTCAGCGCGGAACCCCGCGTCCATTCCGGGCAAGGCTGAAGCCATGCCCCACGGGGAATCCCGTGGCCGGGGATT
>CAZDRT010000059.1:0-17395 GCA_964507815.1 uncultured Puniceicoccaceae bacterium | reverse complement strand
TCCTGCCAGTTCTCCCACCTTCACTCGCACTCGCCTTTCCATACATACGATCCCCGACCAGTTTAAACCTCATAAGATGTCATCGAATCCGTCTTCCCCGCAATCCATGGATCCAGGCAATTTAACGAAGTGTCAAATTCTTAGGTAGTCCGACATCAATAAGGAGGTGGGACACTCCTGTCCCGCGGGGTCGGGGTAGAATTCGCTATTGGATGGAGGAGAATTGGCGGACTGGAGTGTACACCCTCCGGCACGGCTGGATGTCAATCAATATTGGACCCGGTCCCTTCCGACGTATCGCGGCGGCTGAGGACAGCCACCCTCCCTGCACTTGTGGTTACCCCCCTGCCACGCGGCTGAACCTTTTCGCTTGCATCCGGGGTAATTCTGGCGTTTGCTTCCAATTGGCCGGGTCCTATGCAACGCAGGACCAGCGAACCCCGCCAGGCCCGGAAGGGAGCAACGGTAGCTGATGTCCGCGTGTGCCGTAGGGTGCCTGGCCTTTTTTTGTTTGCTTCGCCAAGGCCTCCCCATCTAGCGTCGCCACCCAGACCGTCGGAGGAGCCGCCCCACTCCTTCCAAGTTCAATTATGACCGAATTTTGGATCGAAGTGGGAATCGCACTGGTCGCCGCCCTTCTGGCGGCGGCGCTCGTTGTGGCCGTGGCCCTGAAATTTCTGCCGCACCGAATCCGTGGCACGGGCAGGGACCACCCGCCCGAAAATGGTTCCAACGGTTCGGAGGAGGTGCGGCGGCGGATCGAACGGGTGCGGGCCGTCCAGCAACGGGTCGAGGCCCTGCGGGCCGAGGCCGGGGATATGCGCGCGGCCCAGGAGGAAAAGCTGCTCGAAATCAGCTCAATGTCCCGCGAGGAGGCGCGGCGGGAACTGGTGGCCCGGGTGGAGGAAGAGTCGAAGGAATACCTCGAGGAACTGCGCCGGGACCTGCTGGAAATCCCCGAAAGCCGGATCGAATCGCGGGCCCGGGCCACCCTGCTCGCGGCCATGCAGCGAATCGGCACGACCCCGATGAGCGAGGAGACCTCGACGACGGTCGCCCTGCCCAACGACGAGATGAAGGGCCGCCTGATCGGCCGGGAGGGCCGCAACATCCGCAGCTTCGAATCGGTGACCGGCGTGTCGCTCCTCATCGACGAAACCCCCGACACGGTTCTGCTCTCGGGCTTCGACCCCGTCCGCCGGGAAATCGCGCGGGCCACCCTCGAGGCGCTGATCAAGGACGGGCGGATCCACCCCGCCAGCATCGAGGAAAAGCACAAGAAGGCGATGGGCGAGATGGAGATGGCGGTCATCGGTCTCGGCGAGGAAGCCATTCGCAAACTCCGCCTGTCGGGCGTCCATCCCGAGGTGGTCTCCCTGCTCGGAAAGCTCCACTTCCGGCATTCCTACAGCCAGAACACTCTCGACCACAGCGTGGAGGTGGCCTTTCTCTGCTCCCTGCTGGCCTCGGAAATCGGGTTCGATCCAAACCTCGCCAAGAGGGCGGGCCTTTTCCACGATCTCGGCAAGGCCATCGACCACGAGTTCGAGGGCAGCCACGCCGCCGCCGCCGCCAAAATCCTCCGGCACCACGACGAGCCCGCCGAGGTCGTCAATGCGGTCGCCGCAAGCCACGAGGAGGTCGGTGCCGAGAGCCCCTACGCCGGGCTCGTCATGCTGGCCGACGCCATCTCCGCCTCCCGCCCCGGCGCGCGCGCGGACACGACCGAGGGCTACATCCAGCGGGTGCGCTCGCTCGAGACCCTCGCCCGCGGTTTCGACGGCGTCCGCGACTGCTACGCCCTGCAGGCCGGTCGCGAGATCCGGGTGATCGTCGATCCGGACAACGTCCCCGACGAGGTGGCGAAACGCCTCGCCCTGCGCATCCGCAACCGGATCGAGAGCGAGCTGCAATACCCGAGCACCATCAAGGTCACCGTCATCCGCGAATCCCGTTTCCAGGAAACGGCGAAGTAGTTCCAGAACTCACTAAACTGGGGTCTTAGCGGGAGGTTGGTCCGCAAGTTGGATGCCCGCCTTTTGGCCGAGGAAAAATTGGAGGACTGTCCCGGCGCCATCGGGCGGGAGGAGCTTTTGTTGGTTTATTTCGGCCATTATGCCGCCGCACCAACCCTTCAGGATGCGGGCTTCCCCGGTGTATTGTTTGGTATGCGGATCGTAGTAAAAGTCGGTTTCCCCGTCCGTTTCGCATTGCGCGGCATTCAGGCGCAGGAGTTCTTCGGCGATCTGGCCCCGCCCCATCTCGGCCAGGCGCAGACGTTGCGGGTGCAAACTTCGGGTGGACGATCCGAGCAGAACCGCGAGGTCCTCGAAGTCCAGAAACTTGCTTTTCTGGCTCGGATGTCCCACTGGAAACAACGGTTCGCAACTCACCGAATAACGGGCGTAATGCTTCGCCGTTTTGGTCTTCTTGAATGTTTGAGAGCATTCATCACGATTAGCTCGAATAAACCAAACTGCAGTATTACCTTACAAATCCGGGGGAAATTCACTTGCGAGGAGATTTGTCAGATGTTGCGCTATTTACTGAGGTCTGGAGGACAGCGCTGTCTTCGTCGGGGGGCGGATCCTCACAGCCGCCCGATTACGCGGTCCCATCCCGCTGAAATCAGCCCTCTCGAGACAATGCCACGCCCCCGACAGACTCTAGGAAAGGCGCTCTTTGAGGTCTTCCTTGGAGGTGAGACCGACCACCTGATCGACCATCTCCCCATCCTTGAAAAACAACAGGGTCGGAATAGCCCGCACGCCGTAGCGCTGGGCGACTTCCTGATTCTCATCGACATTCACCTTGCAGACGAGGGCGGCGTCGCCCAATTCCCCCGCAACCTCTTCGAGGATGGGCGTCAGGGCCTTGCACGGCCCGCACCACGGCGCCCAGAAATCGACGACGGTCGGCTTGCCGGCTTCACGGATAGACGAATCGAAATCCGCTGCGGATAGTTCTTTTATATTATCAGCCATAATTCGAAAGGGTTCAGAGGAGGGGGAGGAGATCTTTGAGGATCAGGTAGCCCACGCCGAGCGCGCCGAGACCGGTCACCACATCAACCGCGACACCCACGGGAGAAGTCCGGGCGGTCCTCGGCTTACGGGAGGACGCCACCCGCACGGAAGCCCCGCCCTGGGTCGGACGGGATGGAGCGGTGGCCGCACCGGGGCGAACGACATGCGGACGCGGCGGCGGTGGCTTGGCTCCCTTCGATGCCAGCGGGGACTTCGGGGCCGCAACGGGCCGAGACTCGGTGTCTCCGCCGCCGGCCCGCGGAGAGGATTCGGAAGGGGGCTTCTCCGCGGACGGAATGGTCGGCTTGGCTGGAATCTTCGGAGTCAGCTTTGGTTTCGATCCCGTCTTCGGGGGCAACTTGGGCGCTTTCGGCGAGGCGGCGTCCCCGCCGGAAGGACCAGCCTCCGCGGCCTTCTTCTCCGGGCTCCCTTCCGACGCAACCGACGCCGCGGCGTCCGCCTCCGGCCCGGGTTTTTCCGACGGAGCGTCCGCCTGCTTTTTCGGGGGAAGTTTCGGCTTGGCCGCTTCTTCGTTGCCTGGAATGTCCTCGGGCTTTTTTACTTCGTCCGCCATTTTTTCTCGGGGTTTCAGTGTTTCGGGCTCCGATTCACGGGAGCTGGTCATACGGATGGAAGATCCGCCCGGCTTGGAAGCCTTGAGGGGAATCCCACCGGGACCGGACTCGGTTTTGCTCTCAGATTCGGAATTCATGTTTCTATTCAATCAGGAGTATGCCGTTCGATGAGTTCTGACAATTCGTTTTTTTCGGTCTCTTCGAGGGCCTTCCCCTTCCGCGAAAGGTCTTCGAAAGTTTTCACCAGGGTCTCAGTCATGCGATCATGGGTCTCCTCAGAACCCCCGACAATGGAAAATTTCTCCGCCCGCGTCAACCTCCGGTGGCCGTCCTCGTTGTCGAGACCGACACCGAGCAGGTGCGCGCCGTCCTTTTTTTCCCCGTTCATCAACCCACTATCGTCCCATCTCCGGAATTTTCAAGGGTGTCGTCCACTTGAGGCGTCTCGCAAAAAATATCGCCGAAAGCGAGTTCCTGCCGGATGACCACCCGCCCCACCCGGGTCAGTTCCAGAACCGCCAGAAAAGTCGCGGCGAGGGTGTTGAGAGTATATTCCCCGCAAAAAAGCTCGCTGAAACGGAATCCGCTCCGCTCCCGCAGCCGTCCGAGCACAAACTCCATCCGCTCGGCGACCGTGACCGGATCGTCCTCGATCTGGCCGACGACGATTCGGTCGGCGAGCCGACGGAGTACGCGGTTGAACGCGTTCCAGACCTCCAGTTGATCGCTGGAACGGAG
This sequence comes from uncultured Puniceicoccaceae bacterium, assembly GCA_964507815.1. Lineage (GTDB taxonomy): Bacteria > Verrucomicrobiota > Verrucomicrobiia > Opitutales > Puniceicoccaceae > Puniceicoccus. The sequence goes on along the minus strand of CAZDRT010000059.1, from coordinate 13,056 downwards.
CGGAACCTCCTCCGCGGAGTCCGTCCGGCCGATCTTTCGGGGGACCCGGTCGGCATTTTCGTCGATGAGGTCCTCCAGCTGGCCGGCCGCCTCCTTGAACGCGCGGTACTCGATCAACTGCTGGACCAGCTCCCAACGGGGGTCCTCCCCCTCCTCCTCGGCGTTCTCCTCGCGGGCCCGTTTTTCCTTCGGCAGGAGGAGACGGCTCTTGATGTACATCAGGGTGGACGCCATGACGAAAAACTCCCCGGCGATCTCCAGATCCAGTTCCTCCATCTCCTTCAAAATCGCCAGATACTGCCGGGTCACCTCGACGATGGGGATGTCGTGGATGCTGATTTCGTTTCTCCGGATCAGAAAGAGGAGAAGGTCGAGCGGCCCCTCGAAAACGGAGAGCCGGACGGAAGGATCTCCGGAAGAGAGCAACTGGTTGTCGGTCAACACGGCGGCGGCGGGCTCAGAGGAAGCGGAGGGAGCGACCGTCGGTCGGATCGATGCGGCGGTAATAGCAACCCGACCGCGCCTCGCCGTCGGGCCCCTTCGTGTGGCAGGCGCCCTTTCCCCGGGGCTCGACCCGGTAGAGAAGGGAGTTCTGCTCGCAGTTGACCCGGATCTCGACGGTCTTCAGCCAGTCCCCGCTGGTCTTCCCTTTGATCCATAGCTCGTTGCGACTGGTGCTCCAGAAGGTGGCCATCCCGGATTCGATCGTATGCCGGAGGGCCTCTTCGTTCGCATAAGCGACGATCAGGACCTCCCCGTTCCGGACGTCCTGCACGACCACCGGCAACACGCGGCTCCCCGTCGAAGCCACTTTACCCAACTTTTCGAAATCGAGCCGAAGCTCGCTTCCCTCTTCCAATTCCTTGCTCATCCCCTCCAGCAAAAATAGGAACTCCCGGTTTGCCAATGAATTTCAGACTCCATGCTCCGGTATTCTTCTCCCCGCACTTGCGGCGACACCCGGCCAAATCCCCTTGTCCGAATTATGCCCCGCGCGAAACGCTTCAACGCCGGTCGGCCCGGCGGATGAGCCAAAGGCCGATTCCGCCGTAGAGCAGATTAGGCAGCCAGATCAGGATCTCGGGATGGACGGACGGACGGTCCCCGAACCATGTGGCCACCGTCACGAGGAAATAGTAAAACAAGGCGAGGGCGAGGGCGATTCCGAGATTGGCAAGGGTCTCCTTGCGACCGACCCGAATCCCGAGGGGCACCGCCACGACGACCAGGGCCAGAACGGAGACGGACATGGCGAAGTTCTGCTGGATCTGGACTTTGTACACCAACGCCCGCTCCGGATCGTCACGGATTCTCTCCCGCAGCTCGGAATAGGTCAGATAGGACGGCTTCTGGGTGAATTTCGACGTCCGGTTCAGAAGTTCGCCCAGTTCCAGGCGGATGGGAAACTCCTCGAAAGCGACCATGGCCCCGATTTTCGGTGGTCGCTCGTAGAGAGTGTTCGGTGCCCGCTCCTCGAAAGTGCCTCCACGGAGAGTCAACAGGAGCGCCCCCTCCTCCCGCAGAAACCGGATCTCCGCCGTGTCGGCCCGGATGAAAAGCGTAACTTTCCCGTCGCCGTCCGTCTGCCAGACCCGGAACCCGCGCATCTCGTCGCCCGCCCGCTCCTCGACAAAAATGACGTACCCGGGAAAATCGCGGACAAAACGGCCCGACTTGAAAAACTGCAGGGGATCCTCTTCGAGGCTGTTCGCCAGCTTGTCGCGGTAGGCCCATTTGTTGCGCGGGCCGATTTCGTTGTTGAACCAGGCGGAGAGAACACAGCCGAGGAGAGCGAGCAGAAAGACGGGCCGGGCGATCGAGGCGACGCTCATGCCGGCGGCCTTCATGGCGAGGATCTCCCGGGTCGATGACAAGCGCCCGAGGGCGAGGAGGATTCCGGCCAGAAATCCGAGCGGGAGCGCGTAGAGGGCCACGTAGGGGATCATCAACCAGAGAATCTGCAGAAAAAACGGCAGGGTAATCTGCCCCTCCAGCAACAGGGCGACCGCTTTCTTCACCGCGTTGCCGGTCAGAAAAACGAAGACAAACACGGAGACCGCCCCGAGGACGAAAACACAAACCTCGAAGAGAACGTAACGATGGAGCCGCCCCAGCATTCTACCTTTCAGGCACCTCCGCCCGGATCAGCCGCCGAATTTCGCCCACATGCGCCGGAGACGCCGGTATTCGTCGGCCGCCTCCGCGCTGGTCGATAGAGCGACCCGGATCCCGAGGAGGCCGTCGAGGAAACCGAATCTGAGGAAATAACCTTTCACGAAACAGCCGACCGAGCGGCCGACCTGATCGAAAAACGTCGCCCTCCGCCCGTCGCGGAAGGTCTGGGCCGCCCAGAGTTTGGCGTACCGGGCGGCGCGATCCCTCCGGTCTTTCCAGTCGCGATAGCGGTAGTGGTCGAGGCGCGACAGAAGTCGCCCAATGCCCCCCTCCACCCGGACCGATTCGTGAACGTCCCGCTCCTCCATAATCCACGCGGTCCGGCGGAAGAAACGCAGGTTCCAGTCCGGATACCAGAGCCCGTGCCGCACCCGCCTGTTTCCGACGTAGTTGATCCGGTTGATCTGGTAGCCATCGACGTCGGGATCGGCCTGGGCGCAATTGCGGATTTCCCCGAGCAACTCGTCCGAAAGCACCTCGTCGGCGTCGAGCCAGAGAATCCAGGGGCGGGTGGCGGCCTCGAAGAGTTTCCTCCGGGTCGTGCCGAAGCCGTCCCAGGGTTCCTCGATGACCCGGGCGCCCCATTCCGAGGCAATCTTCACAGTCGCATCGGAGCTTCCCGAATCGAGAACGATCACCTCGTCGAACTCCCGCAAGGGCGCGAGGCAGCGGGGGAGATTCTCCTCCTCGTCCTTCGCGAGAATGCAGACGGAGGCGTTGATTCCACTCACGGCGACAAATGGGTTCGTATGAAATCCCGGATCGCCTCCGGCCCCGGATCGAGGGGGAATCGGATGATCGGACGTTCCTTCAACTCCTCGAGCGAGGGGTGGGTGGCGGAAAAACCGAGAGCGGCCTCGATTGTCTCGGGAAACTTGGCCGGATGGGCGGTCGCGAGAACCACCGTCTCCTCCTCCGGGCGGGGCTCCCAGGCGAATCCACAGGCCGTGTGCGGATCGACCACGTAGCCGAACCGGTCGTACACGCGGCGGATCACGGCGGGGATGGCCTCGTCCCCGGTCGCGGTGCTGGCGAACCCGGCACCTTCCGGATGCGGAAGATCGACCGCACCCCCGGCGGCGAGTCCGCTCATCCAGGAGGCCACCCGGGCGCAGTCGCCCCCTGTGCGGAAGTAGAGAAAACGCTCGAAGTTCGAAGCGGCCTGGATGTCCATCGAAGGGGCCAGACTCGGGTGAACGGTTCCCGCCTCGTAGCGGCCGGTGGAGAAAAAGCGGTGGAGGATGTCGTTGCGGTTCGTGGCCACAACGAATCCGGTGGCCGGCATCCCCATCCGGGCGGCCATCCACCCGGCGAGAATGTTGCCGAAGTTCCCGGTCGGAACGACGAAGCGGACGGCCCCTCGCCGGTCCCGGGGCAGTTGGAGACTCGCGAAAATGTAATAGGCGCACTGGGCCAGAATCCTCGCGAGGTTGATCGAATTGACGGCCGAGAGCCCCACCTCTTCGCGAAAGGCGGAATCCCCGAAGACCTTTTTGAGGGCGGCCTGGCCGTCGTCGAAGGTGCCGCGGATGGCAAGCGGGAAGACGTTGGGCGCGCCGGTGCAGGCCATCTGCCTCTCCTGCAGCGGCGAGACCCGTCCGTCCGGATACAGGATGAACAGCGTGACCCCCTCCTGCCCGAGCAGTCCGTGGATCGCGGCGGCTCCGGTATCTCCCGAGGTCGCTCCGAGCACGGCGATGGGGCGTCCGCTCCGGGCGATCTGCCTGCCGTAGAGCTGCCCGAGCCACTGGAGGGCGAAGTCTTTGAAGGCCAGCGTGGGCCCGTGGAAGAGTTCGAGCACGGAAGTCCGCTCGTCGAGCCGGCGGAGCGGGGCGATGTCCGGGTGGTCGAACGTGGAGAGGGAGCGGTCCACGGTCTCCCGCAATTCCTCCGGGTCCGTGTCCGTGGCGAAGACCGAGAAGAACCGGAAACACAGCTCCGGGTAAGGCAGACCCTCCCACGAAGCGATCTCCCGGAAGAGATCCGGCAGATCCTCGGGGACGAAAAGCCCGCCGTCCGGTGCCAGACCCGTGGCGACCGCCCGCTGGAACGGGACGGGCTCAACGCCGCCTCTGGTGGAGATGAAGTTCAAAATCGTGGAGTTGTGGAGTGGTGGAGTGGTGGAGTCATGGGGTGTTGAAGAGTTGGAGTTGTGTGAGCGATGGGGTGTCAAAGTCCGGCCCTAAAACTGCGATCCAACCCCGAAACACGTCGAACCGTAGGGCTCGAGCTTGTCTCGACGCCGCTCCCGGCCCCACAAAAGAACCATCGGATAGGTTCACCCGGTGAACTTCGCGTTGCGACGCACTTGGTATCAGTATCCATCAGTGTACTTTAGCGGTTGGATTGATTTGTTCTTAAGATTTACGCGGATAACGCACGGACCTTTACCCGGTGGGCGCTGTTCCGATTTTGCCCAGATCAAAAGCCTCGTGGAGAGTCCGCACGGCCTCTTCGGCGTCGTCGATGGAGATGACCACCGAGATCTTGATTTCGGAGGTGCTGATCATCTGGATGTTGATTTTCCGGTTGGCGAGCGCGCCGAAAAGCTTGCCGGCCACGCCGGTGTGGGAGCGCATCCCCACGCCGACGGCGGAGAGTTTGGCGATGCGGTCGTAGGTCGCGATCCGGGCGTCGGGAAAATCCTCCTTCAGCACCTTGACGGCGTTTTCCGCGCGGTAGGCGTCTTCCTCCGGCACGGTGAAGGTGAGGTTGGCCCGACCTTCGCGCCCGAGGTTCTGCACGATCATATCGACCAAAACCCCCTCGTCGGCGAGGGCCTGGAAGATCCGCGCCGCCGTCCCGGGCCGGTCCGGGATGTCGCTGATTACGATTTTGACCTGATTCCGGTCGAGAGCGACGCCGCTGACCGCGACATCCTCCATGGAAACGACTTCTTCTTTCACGATGGTCCCTGGTTGATCATTGAAGCTGGAGCGCACTTCGAAGGGCACGCCGAATTTCTGGGCGAATTTGACGGCCCGGGTCTGCATGACCTTCGAGCCGCTGCTGGCCAGCTCCAGCATTTCCTCGTAGGAAATCTGGTCGAGCTTGCGGGCGTCGGGCACGATCCGGGGATCGGCCGTGAAGACGCCCTCCACGTCGGTGAAGATTTGGCAGAGGTCGGCCTTCAGCGCGGCGGCCATGGCGATGGCGCTCAGATCGGACCCCCCCCGCCCGAGGGTGGTCGTCTGCCCATCGACATTCGCGCCCTGGAAACCCGCGACGATGACCACATTGCCCTCGCGCAGCTGCTCATCGATGTCGCCACCCGAGATCTCCAGGATGCGCGCCCGGGTGTGGGAGGGATCGGTGAGAATGCCGGCCTGGGCACCGGTCCGCGAGACGGCGGGCACACCGATCGCGTGGAGGGCCATGGCGACGAGGGCGATGGTTTCCTGCTCGCCGACGGCGAGCAGGAGATCCATCTCGCGGTCGTTCGGATTGGGGTTGAGCGCCCTCGCCCGCGAGATCAGGTCGTTGGTCACCCCCGACCGGGCGGAGACCACGACGACGACCTCGTCCCCCCCGGACCGGGCGGCGGCGATGCGGTCGGCGACCTTGCGAATCCGGTCCACGTCGCCGACCGAGGTTCCCCCGTATTTTTGAACGACTCTCATGATCGGAAGGCAAACGGTCTCATTCGGGATCGAGGATGGGGCATACGAGGATGTTCCCGAGAACCGACTCGCCGCCCGCGAATCCATCGAGGGCCGCCCGAAGATCTTTCTCGGAGCATTCGTGGGTCACGAGAACGAGGGAAGCGGTCCCTTCCTCGCCGTGGTAGCGCTGGATCACGGTCGCGATGCTGATTCCCCGCCGCGAAAAAGCGCCGGCCACCTCGGCGAGCACCCCGGGACGATCCGCGACCGTGAGCCGGATGTAATACTCCTGGATCACGGATTCGAGACCGGCCACGCCCACCGCGTCCCCCGCCCGGCGGGAGCGTGAGCGCGGGTGCGAACCGGCGACCAGGGCGCGCCCGGCATCGACCAGATCCGAGACCACCGCGCTGGCGGTCGGATCCTGGCCGGCCCCGCGCCCGATCAGCACGGTCGGTCCGGAGAGATCGCCCTCCAGGCGGACCGCGTTGTAGGCGTCGTCCACATCGGCCATCAGCGAGGCGAGCGGCACCAGGGTCGGACGGACGGAGAGAAAAATCCGCCCCTCGCCCCCGGCCCGGACAATGCTCCCGATCAGCTTGATCCGGTGGCCCAGCTCGCGGGCGAAGCGCATGTCGGCGAGACTCACCCCGCGGATCCCCTCGACGATCATATCCCCGGTCGGCACCCACAGCCTGTGGGCGAGCCAGGCGAGGACGACCACCTTGTGGGCCGCATCCCATCCGTCGAGATCGAGCGACTCGTCGGCCTCGACGTAGCCGAGACGGCGGGCTTCGCCCAAAACCTGGTCGAAATCCGCCCCGTCGCGCTCCATTTTGGTCAGGATAAAGTTCGAAGTCCCGTTCAGGATACCGAAGATCCGGTCGAAACGGTTGACCACAAGCCCCTCGCGGAGGGTCTTGATGACCGGGATGCCCCCGGCGACGCTCGCCTCGAAAAAGAGCCGCCCGCCCCCGGCCGCGGCCGCCTCCATCAGTTCCTCCCCATGCTCGCAGAGAAGCGCCTTGTTGGCGGTGACGACCGTCTTGCCGACCGCGAGAGCCGCGCGGGTCCAGTCGAGGGCACCGGTGGTCCCGCCGGCCAGCTCGCAGATCACGGGAATCTCCGGATCGCCGACGACGGCCATGGGATCTTCCGTCAACAAACCGGACGGCACGGCGGTTTCCCTCTTGCGCGAGCGGTCCCGCACGGCGACCGCCGCGATCCGGAGCGGCGCGCCGACATCCTCGGCCAGCTCGCTCCCGCGGGCCTCGAGGTGCTTCCACACCCCCTGCCCGACCGTTCCGAACCCGATCAATCCGACCGGTATCTCTTTTCTCGCGCCATTCATATTCTCACTTTCTCACTTTCCGGACAACCCCGAGAACTTGTGCTCCTGTCCTTTCCATAAACGAACGAGATTGGAACGATGTCTCACGACAATCAAGACGGCAATCACTGCGGCGAAGACGGTTAGAGCGGGCGAACCGACGCCCTTCCACCCGTAGAGCACCCCGGACGCGAGCGGCAGGGAGACGGCGAAGAGAATCGAGGCCAGGGAAACGAAGCGGCTCAGGCGGAAGACAATCCCCCAGACGACCAATCCGCACAGGAGGACGAGTGGCATCAGGGCGAGGAGAGACCCCATGGTGACGGCGACGCCCTTGCCGCCGCGGAAACCGATGAAGATCGAGCAGCTGTGCCCGAGGACCGCCCCGACGGCCCCGGCGATCCCGCCCGCGTGCGAGGCGAGCCAGAGCCCGAACCCGGCGGCGGCCGTCCCCTTCAGAAAATCGAGAACGAAGACCACGTTCCCCGCCTTCCGGCCGAGCACGCGCTTGACGTTCGTCGCCCCCGGATTGCCGCTCCCCTCTTTCAGGATATCGACGCCGCGGGACCGCGCGATCCACACGGCGAACGACAGCGACCCGAGGAGATACCCTCCGGCCAGGGAAAACAGAAGCGGCGGCAGGAGGGCCATCGGCGGCGACCGTTACAGATGAATGATCTTGAATTTCTCGATCCCCGGATGCTCGCTGATGAGTTTCCGCGTTTCGGTCGAGGGGGCCGAATCCAGCTCGTAAACGCTGACCGCGTAGCCGTTTCCGCTGTCCCGGCTCAGGGAAAGGTTGGCGATATTGACCCCGTCCTTGTCGAGGGCGGTCCCGATGAAGCCGACGATCCCCGGCACATCCTTGTTCTTCAGCACAAGCAGGGTCCCGGTGGTGTTGACCTCGAGCCCATGGCCGTCGATCGAGACGATCCTCGGCTCCTGGCCCAGCCCGAAAAGGCTGCCCGTGACCGTGCGGGTCTTGCCGGAGTCCTCGACGGCCTCCACCTCGATCAATTCCGTGTAGCCGCAGTCCTTGTTGCTCTTGGTGACATCGACCTCGATGCCGAGGCCGGCCAGCTTTTTCGGAGCGTTCACGTCGTTGACGCCCTCGCCGGAGATGTGGTGGAGGTAGCCCCGCTGGATCGCCCGCGAGAGGGGGATGGCGTCGAGATCGACGATCTTTCCGAAGTAGGTGATCCGCAGCTTCTCGACCGTTCCGCTGCTGAGCTGCTGGACGAAAGTGCCCAGCTTCTCCCCCAGGTTGAGATAGGGGGAGAGCATCTGAAGATCGCGGGGATCGACGGTTGGCATGTTGATCGCGTTGCGCACCATGCCACCGACGAGGGTCTCGTGGATATTCCGGGCGATCTCGATGCCGACGTTCTCCTGCGCCTCGTGGGTCGAGGCCCCGAGGTGGGGGGTCAGCACCAGCGAATCGATCTTCCGCATCCCGCTCTCCGCGTCCAGCGGCTCGGACTCGTAAACGTCGAGCCCGGCGGCGGCCACCTTTCCGCTCCGCAGGCCCTCGACGAGGGCGGCCTCCTCGATGATTCCGCCCCGGGCGCAATTGAAGAGGCGGACCCCGTCCTTCATCCGGGCGATGGCCGCCGCGTCGATCATGTGGCGCGTCTCATCCGTCAACGGCATGTGGACGGTGATGTAGTCGGCCCGCTCGCAGAGCATCTCGAACGGAAGCATCTCCACGCCGATGGCCTCGGCGCGGCTCTTGGTCAGGAACGGATCGTAGGCGAGCACCCTCATGCCGAAAGCGATCGCCCGCTTGGCGACCTCGGTCCCGATACGGCCCATGCCGCAGATCCCGAGTTCCTTCCCCATCAGCTCCGAGCCGGTCAGGATTTTCCGGTCCCAGCGCCCCTCTTTCATCGAGCGGTCGGCGCGCGCCACCGGGCGCGCCCCGCAGAGAATGTGCGTGAACGTCAACTCGGCCGTGGCGTTGGTGTTCCCGCCGGGCGTGTTCATCACGATGATCCCCCGGTCGGTCGCCGCCTCGATGTCGATGTTGTCCACGCCGACCCCGGCCCGGCCCACAACCTTCAGTTTCGGGGCCGCCGCGATGACTTCGGCCGTGATTTTCGTCTCGGAACGGACAGCGACGGCATCGACATCCGCCACCAGTTCAAGGATTTTTTCGGGCGAAGACCCGTAGGCCTCCACCACTTCGCAGTCCGGTTGACCGCGCAGGAACTCGACTCCCGTGGGAGAGATTTTATCTGCTATCAGTACTTTCATGAAGCTTAACAGCCGTACACGGCTCCCGGCGACAATGCAACCCCGCAAAAAGAATCCCGGTGCCACGGGTGCAGCCACAAGTGCGTGGAGTAATGGAAGGGATTTTCCGATTTTCCAGCGGTCTCCCGACACAAGGGAATGTCTTTTCCGCCAAGCCGCTTCCGGTTGGACGACTAAAGTCATCCAACTACGAAGTCGCATGAATATCCCGGATACAACCACAAGTGTGGGGAGGGCGGCTGTCCTCCCGTTGAATCGGGTTTCGCCGACTCCCTTTTTCGGGAAGGCGAACCAATCATCACCCCGATGCCCGCTTGGTTTGAATTTCTCTGCGGACCACTCACTGACGCGCAGCAAGCTACCATACGGGCTTTCCTCTCACGCATCGTACCGTTAACCCTGTTATACCCGTTCGGTTGTAATAATTCAAATAGACGGAATTATACCCTCTCATCCGCTTGATTCCATCTTGGCGTCTTTCATCCAAATTTGAAGTTGCATTTCAGTATTGTCCGTGCCAACGTGGGACCATGAAAGTGGAACGAGAGGCCCAGGAGGTGGCCCGGGCGAGGGCCCGGCAATACCGGGTGGTGACCATCATCGGGGCGCGGCAATCGGGAAAGACGACGCTTTGCCGGATGGCATTCGGGGATCGCCCCTACTATTCTCTGGAGAACCCGGATACGCGTGAGATCATCGAATCCGATCCGGTGTCTTTTCTGGAGCGGCACCGGAAGACCGGCGTTATCCTGGACGAGATTCAAAACCTGCCAATGCTTCTTTCCCACATCCAGGGCATCGTCGATGAAGACGAGATGCCCGGCCAGTTCATCCTCACGGGCAGCCACCAGTTCTCGCTCATGCAGGGCATCACCCAATCGCTGGCGGGCCGTACGACGCTCATCCATCTCTTGCCCTTCTCGTTTTCCGAGACGGAAAAATTCCGGCCATTGAGTCAGCCGGACGATTACCTCCTGGCTGGATTCTACCCCGGATTATGGAACCGGAACCTGGAACCAACTCCCTTCTATCGCGATTATTTTGAAACGTATGTTCAACGGGACGTGAGGCAGATGCTGCAGGTGAAGGACCTGCGGACATTCCGCAATTTCGTGCGGCTGTGCGCCGGGCGCATCGGACAGCTCTTCAATGCCTCGGATATCGGGAACAACCTCGGAGTCTCCGGGCACACAGTGAAGTCCTGGATCTCGGTTCTCGAAGCATCACAGATCCTCTATCTGATGGAACCCTTCTTTGCGAATCTCGGGAAGCGGCTCATCAAGTCGCCCAAGATCTATTTCCATGACGTCGGTTTGGCTGCCTACCTGCTCGGCTTCACCTCGACCGATCAGCTGTACACCGACCGAATGCGCGGCCCGTTGTTCGAAAACATGGTGGTCAGTGAAATCCTGAAAACCGCTTGCAATCAGAACCGGGACTACCGCCTGGCCTTCTACCGGGACAAGCAGCAGCACGAAGTCGATGTCATGGTGCCGGCGGGAAGAAAATACGACTGTGTCGAGATCAAGTCATCCGCCACCTTTCACAAAGACTACCTCAAGGAGCTGAACGATTTCGCATCCGCCCATCCGGAAATATGCGGAGAGCGTTCCCTCGTCTTCGCCGGCAAGACGGCTCCATCCGTGCAAGGCGTCAACGTCTTGAACTACAAGGATGCCGGGCGCATCCTGCCGGCCTAAGGCTGTCATCCGGGCAGGATCGGAGAGGATCGGCGACAGCCGTTTCTACGAACACAAAGGAAGGTCTTTTCCGCCAAGCCGCTTCGGGCTGGACGACAAGTCATCATGCTGGGTCAACTTTTGACGCTTGCGCCTCTCCTTTACAAATGGCCCGATCACGTTCTTCATATACACCCCATAGGGTATAAAAACCATCAGGTCTACCATGTTATACCCGTTCGGTTGTAATATGCGGAGAGCGTTCCCTCCTCCGTGGTCAGCGGGGCTTGCCCCCTGATCTGGCACGCTGTGCTCGGAAATCTTCGGATATACTGGTTTGTGGAATAGCGGAAGGCTTTCACCGTGGCCTTCCGCCTATGGAGTTTGCGTGACGGTTAAAGGCTCATCAGGAGCCGTCTCCTCTCGCCTCCACCGGTCGAGGGCGGTAACGGGTCGTCGGCCCGCCAGGACGCGCAGCCACTCGCGGCGCAGCATTGTCTCCAGTCGGCTGCTTTCAGCGGGCTGAGACTGCATAATTGGGCGGCCAAAGTGGGTGGGTTGCTTCAGCGCCCACCTGCGAGAGCCCGGAATTTCACGTTCACGCTGAACCTCTGAGGCGATCCGGAACATTTCCTCCCGATGCGAAAACCGGGCGCTGAAGCAACCCGGCCACGGTGGTAGGCCTCCCGTGATTCCACGAGCCAGTCACAGAAGAGAGGCGGCTCTGGACGAAACCATTGCCCCGCGTCGCCGCCTCGCCCACCGTCCAGCCGGTCCGATTGCGTTCGGATCGCTTCAGAAAATCCGCATACCCAAGAGCACTCCGGCAACCATCGGGAAATCCCTCCAACCGGATGAACGGATCCGGCCAAAACCCCACCCTGCCAACAACGTGCCCCGAACAAAAGACAAAGGCATCCCCATCCATCCGAAAAGCCGGACGAATCGGCGCGAGCGCGAACGGATTCCAGATTTCAGCCATAGTTTGGTTCGATACTCAGGGGCGAAACGGTTTCCCTCGCCGACCGTGCCGGGGGAAAGATCGACGACCTCAATCTGTCCGGCATGACGGCAACCGTCCGCTACAAAGAGGCACCCGGAAAGCCCCAGCGAGTCATCATCGAGCGATATTAGCTTACATCCTCGAAACGGACCTGCAACCCGTGGCCTTCCAACTCTTCCTTACGGTCCTTCATCGTCTCCGCCATCCGCTGACGGCCATGCTTTGAATTGGTGTGCAGATGCACCTCAACTGAAATGCCCGGGGATTGATCTTTCTGCGCAATCAATTCGTCGAGAAACCGATTCAGGGCATGATTTCCCGACGCACCCGGTTCTGTGTGATCCAAATCATAGTCAAAGCTGGCCACCTCCGGCGGGCCGTTCTCCCGAACCAGTTCCAACATTTCGGAAATGCTTCTGCAAAGCACCCAGTCGAGATGCTCTTGCGGAAGGCCCCGCAAGTCGTCGAGGTAGAGAGAATATCGTTTCATCGTTGAAAGCCCCCGCATCTTTAATTGCACCGCCTGAGAACCTGGAAGCTTGAAAAACAGTTGCCTCATGGAGGATTTTCAAGGATAAAAGGAGTATGATTCTCCGGGAAAACACTGCAAATCAGAATACCCGCCGAGTTGAGGGTCGAGGCCGACTTGGTTTTGAAGGAAATAGGGATGGATATATCCACCGCTGTTCGTGTTTATCTCAAAAAGATCGTGAACAGCCGTTGCATTCCTTTCGCCCTTGAAGCCGACCCGGTATGGGTGGCTGAAACCATCGAAGTCGATGCCGAGACCCAGCGGAGAATGGATCAAGTGGCAAAGAATTAGAGCAAAGTCCGTTACTGATGCGTTTCTTCCTGTCGAAATCGATCTGCGAAGACGGTTGCCCCCTGATCTGGCACGTTGAATACGGAAAAATCCAAAAACACCAGGAGAGGATCGGCGACAGCCGATTCTACGAATCCCCCGGCAAAACTCCGATTCCTCCGTGAACACCGAGATCGCTCTCGCGCTTCCGC
>CAZDRT010000058.1:12223-17592 GCA_964507815.1 uncultured Puniceicoccaceae bacterium | reverse complement strand
CGCCAGGATCTTTTGAAACTACTCCGAAAAAACATGCATTTCATCCCCCTGAAAGCAGCCGACTGAGGACACTGCTTCGCCTTGGCACGGCAGCCGCCCTCCCGCCTTAGTTCGGCGGCATACGCACTATTATCAAATAAATTATGATCTTCCCTCCACGCACTTGTGGTTACACCCAAGAATGGCTTCGCTTGGATCATAGTCCGGGGCCGCAGACTCGAAGCGTCCCCGGTAATTCTCCCGCCGCAGACGGTCGCGGCAAAACCACAATCAGCAAACCCTCAAGAATTGGTTTGCGCTGAGGATCGGAATTCCCCGAAAGATGCCGAAATCGCTGTCCCTTCTACGCTCTTCGAGCTACGCAGGGCAAGCGCGCTTCCGCTCCGGGGAACGCAATTGCGGAAAATCGCCGGTCAGATCGTCATGGCGGCATAGCCGCCGTCAACCACGGTCTCGGTGCCGGTCATGAACGATCCCGCGTCGGAGGCGAGAAGGAGGGTCGCCCCGATCAGCTCTTTGGCCTCGCCGAACCGTTTCATGGGAGTGTGGCCCATGATCTGGCCGATGCGCTCTTCGGAGAGAATCTTCCGGTTCTGCTCGGCCGGGAAGAACCCGGGCACCAGTACGTTCACCCGTATGCCGAGAGGCGCCCACTCCCGGGCGAGATTTTTCGACAGGTTGTGGACGGCGGCCTTGGTGGCCGAGTAGGTGAAGACGCGCGAGAGCGGAATGATCCCCGACATGGAACCGACGTTGATGATCGAAGCCGGTCCGCCCGCCTCGACCATCCGCGCGCCGAAGACCTGGCAGGCGCGAAAGACGGCCTTGAGGTTCACGTCCAGAATCCGCTCCATCTCCTCCTCTCCGATTTCGAGGAAAGGAGTCGGCGAATTCACCCCGGCCCCGTTCACCAGGACGTCGATCCGGCCGAATTCGGCGAAAACCGTATCCGCCAGCCCTTCGAGCGCGTCGCGGTCGCCGACCTCGCAGGGGTGGAAGACGGCCTCGCCGCCCTTCTCGGCAATCCTGGCGATCCGCGCCCCGGCTTTCTCGCGGCTGCGGCCGACCAGGACGATCCGGGCACCGGCCGAGGCGAGCCCTTCGGCCATCGCCCCGCACAGTTCGCCGGTTCCGCCGATCACGACCGCCACTTTGCCGCGGAGGTCGAACGGCGTGCCCGCGTAGGAATCAACTAAAGGTTCACCCACGGCTCAGGCCTCCAATTGGGGTCTGCCGGAAACCGGCCAATCGATGTGGAAGAACTTCCCGCGGGGCTGGTCGATCCGCTCGTAGGTGTGCGCTCCGAAGAAGTCGCGCTGGGCCTGCAGGAGATTCTGAGGGAGTCGGGCCGAGCGGTAGCCGTCGTAGTAGGCCAGCGCCGAGGCGAAGGTCGGAGCGGAAACCCCGTTGGTCGCCGCGAGGGCGACCACTTTGCGCCAGTTGGCCTGGCCTTCGCCGACCGCCTTGCGGAAGTAGGGATCGAGCAACAGGTTCGCCAGCTTGGGCTCGCGGTCGTAGGCCTCCGTGATCTTCTGCAGGAAACGGGCGCGGATGATGCAGCCGCCCCGCCATATCTGCGCGATCCTGCCGAAATCGAGCGTCCAGTCGTATTCTTTCTGCGCTTCGCGCATGAGCTGGAAGCCCTGTGCGTAGGAGCAGATCTTCGAGCAGTAGAGGGCGTCGCGGATGGCCGGAATCAGCTCGGAGGGCGAAGGCACCTCCGCCTTCTCCGGTCCGGGCAGCACTTCGGAAGCGGCCACCCGTTCCTCCTTGACGGCGCTGAGGCAACGGGCGAAAACCGCCTCGGCCACGGTCGGAGCGGGCGTGCCCATGTCGAGGGCGTTGATGCTGGTCCACTTGCCCGTGCCCTTCTGCCCGGCGGTGTCGAGCACGATATCGACGAAGTTTTCGCCGGTCACCGGATCCTTTTGCGAGAGGACATCGGAGGTGATTTCGACGAGGAAGGAATCCAGGTCCCCGGTGTTCCATTCGGCGAAAACCTCGCCGATGGCCGGGGCGTCCATGCCGAGGAGGTTTTTCATGAGATCGTAGGCCTCGCAGATCATCTGCATGTCGCCGTACTCGATCCCGTTGTGCACCATCTTCACATAGTGCCCGGCCCCGTTCGGACCGATGTAGGTCGTGCAGGGAACCCCGCCTTCGACGGGTTTGCCGGGGGACGCGCCTTCGAGCGGCTTGCCGGTGTCCGGATCGACCTTGGCGGCGATCGCCTCCCAGACCGGGCGCAGTTCTTTGTAGGCGCTCTCCTTGCCGCCCGGCATGAGCGAGGGGCCGAAACGCGCCCCTTCCTCTCCGCCGGAGACCCCGCTGCCGATGAAGCGGAGATTTTTCGCCGTCAGCTCCTTTTCGCGGCGGATGGTGTCCGTCCACTTCGCGTTCCCCCCGTCGATGATGATGTCGTCGTTCTCCAGCAGCGGGACCAGCTCGTCGATGACGGCGTCGGTCCCCGAGCCGGCCTTGACGAGCAGGATGATCTTCCGCGGTCGCTTGAGCGAGGCCACGAATTCCCCGATGTCCAGTTTACCGACGAGCCCTCCGGGCGTGTCGGGATGTTTGGCGACGAAGGCCTCGGTTTTCGAGGAGGTCCGGTTGTAAACGGAGATGCGGAAGCCGTGGTCGGCTATGTTCAGGGCGAGGTTCTGCCCCATGACGGCGAGGCCAACGAGGCCGATTTCGGAGAGTTCTTCAGACATGGTGGATGCGGGTTGGTGTTCGAATGAGTGGGAGGAATCGAGTTAGTCAGGAAAAGCGGGGCAAAGTCAACGTACGACCCGGGCTCCGCCGCCGCCCAGAACCTTTTCGACCTCCTTCAGGGTGGCCATCGAGGTGTCGCCGGGGGTCGTCATCGCGAGCGCCCCGTGGGCGGCCCCGTACTCGACCGCCTTGTCGGCTCCGGCACCGGAGAGGAACCCGTACACCAGGCCCGAGGCGAAGCTGTCGCCGCCGCCGACCCGGTCCATAATCTCCAGACCCGGATATTCGCGGGAGCGGTGGAACTCGCCGCCGGCCCAGACAATCGCGCTCCAGTCGTTGACCGTGGCCGTCTTGACCCCGCGCAGGGTCGTCGCGGTGACCTTGAAATTCGGAAACTCCCGGACCGCCGTCCCGATCATTTTCTCAAACGCCGCGACGTCGATGTTCGAAAGGTTCTCGTCCACGCCTTCGACTTCGAACCCGAGGCAGGCGGTGAAATCCTCCTCGTTCCCGATCATCACATCGACGTGCTCCGCGATCTCGCGGTTGATCTCCCGCGCCTTGTCGAGACCCCCGATCGATTTCCAGAGGGACGGACGGTAGTTCAGGTCGAAGGAAACGATGGTCCCGTGCCGCCGGGCGGCCTTGACCGCTTCGACGACCACCCCGGCGGTCGAGTCGGAAAGAGCCGCGAAGATGCCGCCGGTGTGGAACCAGCGCGCCCCCTCTTCGCCGAAGAGCCGGTCCCAATCGACGTCCCCGGCCTTCATGGCGGCGGAGGCGGTGTTGCCCCGGTCCGGCACGCCGACCGCACCCCGGATGCCGAATCCGCGCTCGGTGAAGTTCAATCCGTTGCGCACGGTACGGCCGATGCCGTCGTAGTCCTTCCACTGGATCCAGGAGGTATCGACCCCGCCCTGGAGGATGAAATCCTCGACGAGCCGCCCGATCTCGTTGTCGGCGAAGGCGGTCACGACGGCGGTCCGCAGGCCGAAGCAGCGCCGGAGACCGCGCGTGACGTTGTACTCGCCGCCACCCTCCCAGGCATGGAATCGGCGGGCGGTACGGATGCGGCCTTCGCCCGGGTCGAGGCGGAGCATGATTTCACCGAGCGAGACGCAGTCGTAGCGGCACTCGGAGGCGGGGCGGATTTTCAGTTCACTCATGATTGGTTTTCGGACTGGTTGCGGAAAAAATTCTTCGCGGATTCTATTCACTCGGTCCATACGGGAAAATCCGACGCGCTCCAAGGTTCTTCCCCGCACTCGCGGGCGATTTCGCCGAACGCCTCGATCTCCGCGCGGGAGAAAAGGAGTCCGCCCGCCTTGCGGGAACGCTCGCCGGCCCGCGCCTCGATCTCGCCGGGCAGGAGACAATTCTCGTTCCCCGGGCCGAGGATGTCGTCGAGGACGGCCTTCACGTTTTCGGCCTGCGAGATGCCGCCGGCGAAAGCCCCTCCCGAAACGGCTTCGGGGTGGATCACTTGGAAGAAGAAGACGGGACTGTGTTTCTCGCCGGGACGGTCGCGCCGCGAACGGATCGTCGGGAGGGAGCCCCCGATGAGCGCGCCGACAATCTCGTTGATCAGCGAGAGCCCGTAGCCCTTGTGGGCGCCAAACGGCATGAGCGCCGCGACCTTGGCCGGATCGGTGGTCGGGTTGCCCCCGGCATCCACGGCCGAGTTGGGAGCCAATTGCCCACCCTCGCGGGCGATCTGCTGGACCCGCCCCATCGCGACCACGCTCGTCGCCCAATCAATCACCACCGGAAAACCAACCGCCTCGACAGTCGGAAAGCCCCACGAATGGGGATTCGTGCCGAGGGTCGGCGTCTTCCCGCCGAAGGGGACGACCTCCGCCAACGCGGCCGTGCAGTTCGTGTAGGCGACATAGCCGCGCCGGGCGGCCTCCATGACGTAGCCCCCGCCCCAGAGGTAGTGGAAGGCCCGGTCCACCGAGACCATGCCGACGCCATACCGGTCGGCCAGCTCGATTGCGCGGTCCATCGCATCGAAAGCGACGGACTGGCCCAGTTTCAGGTTCGCGTTCCACACCTCGGCGGCTTCGAAGCGCGACGGCAGGACCTCGACCTCCGCCCCGGGCACGCAGCCGCCCGCCCCGCTCCCGAACAGGTGATCGAGGTGGAGCGCTTTGAGCGCGTTGTGGGTGCGGATACCGTAGCGGGAGGCCAGATTCGAGAAACGCGCCGCCGCGTCCGCCTCCTCCTCCGTATAACCGCGATGACGGTAGGCCGCCGCGACCAAATGCGCATGGACGTCCTCCGGGACGATGAAAAACTTCTCTTTTTCGGACATAATTTGTGTCTGCTCAGGAGTCAGAGTTCAGGGTGTGAATTTTTTGTCGGTAAGTGGGAGGGGCTTTATGCCCTGATAAGGGGCTGCCGGGCAGCTTACGAAATCAGATCATCGCGGGGTAAACCCGCTCCCACAAAAGACAAAGATTTTTCAGAATAATTTTTGTTAATTTCCTTAGAACTCAGAAACCACCTCCGCATCGGCGACCCAGGAGAACGCTTGTGCCAATCGCTCCGCATCATCCGAAGGCCGGACCGGAACTTTGTTGACCTGGGCGCGCGGCTTGCGGCCCGCCAGGGCGAGAATCAGATTCTCGACCGACTTCGTCCCCTGCCGCACG
>CAZDRT010000058.1:0-12123 GCA_964507815.1 uncultured Puniceicoccaceae bacterium | reverse complement strand
GCGGCCCGCCAGGGCGAGAATCAGATTCTCGACCGACTTCGTCCCCTGCCGCACGACCGACTCGTAAGTCCGCGAGCCGATGTGCGGAGTGATCACGCAGCGCGGCGCGCGCAGGAGAGGATGGTCCGGCGGCGGCGGCTCGACTTCGAGCACATCGGCCCCGTAGCCCCCGAGCGCCCCCGATTCGAGAGCCCCGGCCACCGCGCGGGAATCGACCAGCTCGCCCCGGGCGCAATTGATGAGAAGAGCGTCGGGCCGCATCCGCGCGATCATCGCGGAATCGACCAAATCGCGGGTTTCCTCGGTCAGGAAAAGGTGGAGCGACACCACATCGGCCGCCTCGAAGACCTCCCGGGCGGAGTCGAGCCGCCCCACCCCATGGGCTTCGGCGAAATCCCCGTCCCAATACGGATCGTAGCCGACAACGGGCATTCCGAATGCCCGGGCGCGCACCGCCACCTCCTTGCCGATCCGGCCCAGACCGAGAATGCCGATCGTCTTGCCCATCAGCTCGTGGCCGGTCTTCCGCTTCCACTCGCCGCCGCGCGCCGCGGTCGCCGCCTCCGGGAACCCCTTGCTCAGGCAGAGCATCAGACCGAAGGCGTGTTCGGCCACGGTCGTATGGTTGACGCCGGGAGTGAACAGCACCGGAATCCCCTTCGCCGAAGCATGATCCACATCGATCTTGTCGATCCCGATCCCGTACTTCGAGATCACCCGCAGACGGGGCAGGGATTTGTCGATCACGGCCGCCGTGATCGCGTCGTCCCCGCACAGAAACGCATCGAACTCCCCCGCCAGCTCCAGCATGCGCTCCTCGGCCAGCGGTCCGCGCTCGCGGTGGACGTCGAACCCGGCCGCCTCCAGCAACTCGCGGTGCCCTCCGGGCGTGTCCTGGAATGAAGTGGTGGTCAGCAGTACCTTCAGCATACCCCACATCCGAATTTCACACGCGTGTAGGGTCAAGGGAAAAACACCTCAACTCCCGCGAATCACCAGGCTCCGAATCTCGGTCATGTCCTCCATGGCATACCGGACGCCCTCACGCCCGAGGCCGGAGTCCTTGACGCCGCCATAGGGAAGGTTATCGACCCGCCAGGAGGGGACTTCGTTGATGAGCACCCCGCCCACCTCGAGCCGATCCCAGGCGCGGAAGGCGTGATCGATGCGGGCCGTGAAGACCCCGGCGTGAATGCCGTAGGCACTGTCGTTGACCTCGGCGAGGGCGGCGTCGAAATCATCGAAGGTGTCGATGATGGCGACGGGCCCGAAGGCTTCCTCGCGTTGAAGCTTCTGATCGCGGGGGACGTTCTTCAGCACCGTCGCCTCGTGGACCGCTCCCTCGCGGCCGCCACCGCAAAGAACCTGTGCGCCCGCCTCGCGGGCTTCGTTGATCCAGGTCTCGAGGCGCTCCGCCTCGCCCTCGGTGATCATCGGGCCAATGAAGGTGTCCTCGTCGGCCGGATCGCCGGAACGCAGGTCTCGGGTGGCGGCGATGAATTTCTCCTCGAAGGCATCGGCCAAAGAGGTATGCACGAGGATCCGCTGGACCGAAATGCAGCTCTGCCCGGACTGGTAAAAGGCCCCCTTGATGATTCGCGGGACGGCGTCATCGAGGTCGGCGCCCCCGTCGATGACGCAGGCGGCGTTGCCGCCCAGCTCGAGAACGACCTTTTTCTTGCCGGCCTTGGATTTGAGCATCCAGCCGACTTGGGGCGATCCGGTGAAGCTGAGGAGCTTGAGGCGTTCGTCTTCGGTAAAGGCCGCCGCCTCCTCGACCGGACAGGGCAGGATGGAAAAAGCCCCGGCGGGCAGGTCGGTCTCGGCCAGAATTTCGCCCAGGATGAGGGCTCCAACGGGAGTACGGCTGTCGGCCTTGAGAACGAAGGGACAGCCGGCGGCGAGTGCCGGAGCCACCTTGTGGGCGACGAGATTGAGCGGAAAATTGAAGGGGGTGATGAAGGAGCAGGCACCGATGGGCACCCGTTTGGTAAAGCCGCGATAGCCCCGGGTGCGCTCGCCGATCTCGAGGTTGAGCATCTCCCCGTGGGACTGTACGGAGAGATCCGCCGCAATCTGAAAGGTGTCGATCAGCCGGGTGACCTCGCCCCGGCTGTCGTTGATCGGCTTGCCCGCCTCGATGCGGAGGACGTCGGCCAACTCGTCGAAGCGCTCACGGAAACGGCGCACACAATGGTCAAGCACCGCCCGGCGCTCGTAGGGAGCCATGGCCGCCATGGGGGCGGCGGCTTCTACAGCGGCGGCGATGGCGCGGTCCACCCATCCGGCGTCGGCTTGCGCCACGCGCGTGGCTGCTTTGTTGGAAAACTTGTCCGTCACAACCAAATCGGTGTTGGGCTGCTCGGGGCGGTTGGCGTGATAGAACGGATATTGTTTCTGCATCATGGTAATCAAAGCAAGAGAATGGACATGGTAGTGACGAAGGACGGCGGGGATTTATTCCATATCCGCTTCCCGAACCGGGGCAATTAACATTTAAATTCTATGTTTGACCCCCTAATTTCCTTCGGGGGGATGACCCAGCGCGCTGATTCGGTGCCGCGGCTTCTGTGGCGACTGGTTTTCCGCCGGGATCATAACCGTTGGTTTCCACCGTCCGCGCCCCCCCCGGAACTATTTTTTCCGCCTGGCTTTCTTCTTCGCGGTGGCCGGGACCACTACCGGTTCGTTGGCCACGTCGCTGCGCTTGTTGGTGATGTATTGCTGGAGGATGGTCAGGAGGTTCTGCACCGTCCAGTAGAGCACCAGCCCGGAGGAGAAATTGTAGAGGAAGACCAGGAAAACGAATGGGAGCAGCTTGAAGATTTTCTGCTGCATGGCGTCCGCGCTGGCCATGGCCGGCGTCATCCGCATCTGGAAGAACATGGTGGCCCCCATGATCAGAGGGAGAATGTTGATCGGGAAGCCGAAGACCTCCGCCACCGTGTCGGGCCGCGAGAGGTCGTTGATCCAGAGGAACGGCGCGTAGCGCAGCTCGGAAGCCGTCCGGAGCATCCAGAACAACCCGATGAAAATCGGCATCTGGATGAGAATCGGCAGACAGCCGGCCGCCGGATTGACCTTGTTTTCCCGGAAGAGCTTCATCGTCTCCTTCTGCATCTTCTGGGGGTTGTCCTTGTACTTTTCCCGAAGCTCCTTGAGGGGGGCCTGGATCTTCTGCATCCGCTTCTGCGACTGGGCCGCCTTGGCGGTCAACGGCCAGAAGAGGAGCTTGATGATGATCGTCATGACAACGATCGACCACCCCCAGGTCGGCACGAAGGAATGCACGCCATAGAGGAAGAAGAGCAGGATCTTGCTGAAAAACCCGAAGAACCCGAACTGCATGACCTCGTCCACGCCGTCGCCGAGCCGGGAGAGGCGCCGGAACTCCTTGGGACCGGCGTAAAAATCAACGCGTATTTCCTGGCTGCCTCCCGGCGCGATCCGGTCGATGGAGAAGGCGAGGCTGGCCCGGATCCCGTCGGCGGGGGCGGCGTCGGCGGGCGAGGGCGGCGTCACGGTTGTTCCCGTCACAAAAAAACCGTCGCTGCGGAGACCCTCCCCTATGTTGGCGACGAAGGCGAAGAACTGGTTCTTCACCGTGCCCCAATAGAGGCGGGGCACGTCCTCCGACACGTCATTGACCGGCATATTGGCTCCGATCCCGAGAAATCCGCTGCTCCCGGTGAACTCGCGGATTCCGATGAACTCGGCGTCCTCCCCGTCGAAGTAGCCGAAGTTCAGGAACTCCCCCCGCTTGTCCGCTCCAATCGAATAAACCGTGCCGAGGTGGAGGTGGGCGCCTGAACCGGACTGCAGGGCCTGGCTGGAGCGGTTGAGAAAGCTCGTCTCGTGGCCGATCAGGTAGGGATCGGTCTCGGCGTCTTCCGGCGAGGTGATCGAAAAGGTGCGGCGGACGACGATATCCCCGCCGAGAGCCCGCTCGAAAGTGATGGTGGTCGGGCCGGTCGCGGCCTCGACGATTTGGTAGGGCCTTCCAAAGGAGACCGGGGATTCGGGGCCCTGGAAACTGAGCCCGAGGGCGGGCAGATCGGAATCCGCGTTGAACACAAAGGTGTCGCGCCCCCCCTGCTTGGTCCGCAGGAAGTGAATCCGCCGGATTCCGCCCCCCCGTGTGGTGAATTCGACCTCGATGAAATCGTTGGCCAGCGTCCGGATGACTTCTTCGGCTTCCGGTTCATCGGCGGCGGAGGGGGCCTCCGCCTCCACGGGATCCTCGACCGGGCGGAAAACCGCCTCCCCGTCGTCGCCGGGGCGGGGGGCGCGGGCGGGCTCCGCGGTGTCGGCGCTCCCGAAGACATCGCGCTCCCCGGCGGCGGAATCGCCGCCTGATGGAGCGGGCCCGGCGGGCTCTTCGGCGGGCACGGGCCGGGGCGGTTCGCCGGGCGGCGGCATCTGCGAGGACTGATAGAACATCAGCCCGAACGCGGCCAGGATGAAGGCCAGACCAATTAAAACGTTTTTCTTGTCCATTACTCGGAGCGGAGAGAGAGGGAATGCCAGGAACGGAGGGAGTGGAGAAAATCCCGTTTGAGATCGGAAAAAGGCACCCGGTCCACCCCCTTCCTGGCGATCACGACGATATCGAGGGGGGACCGCAACTGGGGGGCGACGGCCCGGAAGAGGGCCCGGAAACGGCGTTTGACCCGGTTGCGGACCACGGCCGGACCCACCCGGCGCGAAACGGCCAGCCCGAGACGGGACGGGGCGCACTCGCGTTCGCCGACCTGCAGGTGGAAGTACCGTCCGGGAATCCACCGCCCCTCTTTCCGCAGCCGCTCGAACTCGCCGCTCTTCCGGATGCGGTGCTCCCGGGAAAAGCGCATCCGACGGTTATTTGGAGGCGGACAGGCGGGCCCGCCCCTTCCGTCGCCGCGCGGCGAGGATCTTCCGACCGGATTTGGTCGAGTTGCGCTTGCGGAAGCCGAACTTGCGGGCTCGCTTGATCTTGGAAGGACGGTAGGTTGGTTGCATGGTTCTTCGGAAAAAAGAGAGGAGAAAAACCGCTCCGGGCGCCGTTGTCAACCATTGCTTCCGGGGGAGCAACCCCCCAACAAGGTAAATGCATTTAGATTCCTAACGCCAGTATTGGTATTCGGTGATTTCCGGGGCAGGTTTGCCCTACTTCGCTCTTCGAGCTACGAAGGGCCACCAATTTTGCGGAGCAAAATTGGTGGAGGTGGCGGGAGTCGAAATCGCATAAGTCGTTGAAGAAAAATACCTTAAAAACCCACTAGTAGCCTATGTTTAGGGGCATTCAGGCGGATTTCATAGAATTTTCGATTTTGGCATTTTCGAGCCTTCTGAGGCGTTAATGGAGGTTTTATGGCCCTTTTTTCGATACATATTCGATACACGATATCTCTCGCAAGACGAAGCTCGCTAGTCGGGTCGATATCTTGTTCAGTTGCCCGACCGCCAGGAAACCATCCCGTTGACAAATGACGGGCTCGAACGTATCAACAGATCCCGGGATGGACTCAAGGTTGACAAATGACGCGCTCGAACGTAGGAAAGAAGGAGAATATGCAATCCACCCAACAGATAGAATTGTCTCCGAACTCGAAACCATCCTCGAATCGTCTCGGGATGGACGTGGAAGCGATACTAGAGCGGGAGCGATTGGCCTTCGAAGGTCTTTCAAAACAGCGGAAGATATCGCAAGAAGAGGCGCACGCTCAGTATCTCCGGCTGAACGGCTCCCGACGAAAGAGCCGATAGGCTTCAACAAACGGATCGCCAACGGCGAGGGCCGGGAACTTCGCAAGTGGGCGAAGGAAAGCGGATTAATTCGCTCCTACGCGGATTTTGAAAGCAAATGGAAGAATGGAGGGGAACGACGCGGCGTTGAGCACCGGGTCTATTACGACCCCGAAAATGGGCGCTACTTTAAGCTGACAAACCGGCCAAACAATAATACATGGGTCGAGTACTTTCAGCGGATGCAGATTCACAACACGCTGTTCCCTGATACCGCCTATCGATTGGAAGGGGTCGCCTTTTCTCCACGCGGCGAACTGTTCGTTGAAGTTTCGCAGGAAATGGTTTCCGTTGGAGTAGGGGCCATGAGAGTGTCTCCGGCGGAAACTTTTCGGCTGATGCAGACATACGGTTTTGTCCCCGCCGGGAATGAGGATGCTTATTACCATAAGGTGCTTGGTTTGTGGATAGGAGACCTGCACCCTGGAAACGTGCTCAGGCAGGAGAACACCGGCGCACTGATGGTGATTGATCCGGTGATCGAAGTTGCCCGAAAGGGACAGTGGGGAGCGTTTGAGGCTGAGAACCATCGTTTGTCCTACCCGGAGGACGATACTCCGGAGACCGCATCGTGATTTTTCTGGGAGATCAGTCGGATTTCCGCCGGCTACAGATCGCCGATTTCCCCGTGCAGCTCCTTGGCAATCTGCTTCGCTTCAGTCCATGCCGAGTACATCTGCTCGGGCACCGGGGCATTGCCAACCGGGCGGATGAAGGCATCATCGCCGAAGGACGTGTACTTCTCGTAGGTTTCTTCGGCAGTATTCCCGCGATTGGCCGCAACGGATTTTCGGGTGATACGACGGGCTGTCTCAAGGGCTTCCTCGTATTTTTCGAATATTCCGACACAATGACGTTCGCTCTCGTCCATATAGTCGAAGTTGTCGTCAACCAGCACCGCGTATCCATCTTTGATTTTATCTTGGTTACTCATTTTTGTCCTTTTGTTGTGAAATCGATATAAATTTCGAGTCATCGAGGGCCACCTCGCCGTCCCAACGGTATGCGACCAGTCGGCCGCCCTTTGCCATCCCATAATCCAGGCAGGCCAGATTCGGCAGAATTGGTTTTGGCTCCTCGCTCATGACCGCATAGTGGCCAAAGAAAGTTAATGGCATGTCCTCATTGATCTCTGTGATAGCCGGATAGTTTTCGGGTTGGACATCAGGAATCTCCGGAATACTCCCGGGATAGGCGATATCTCTAGCCGTGCGACCTTTGAGGGGTCTCCACCATTCCGTGCGTATTTCGAAGCGCTCTTTGCCATCGTGCGTTCTGAAGCTGGCGGGAGCTCGCAGCCGCGCCTCAGGGCCGTTGATGAGCATGCTGATTTGTTCGTAGGGGGTAGTCCCTTTGGCGCTGTAAGTTCGGAGCGTTTCACCTGAAAGTTGTCCGATCCCCCTGAGTTGATGGATGACATCGCTGTTCCATGAAGCGTGAACCACCCGTAGCGGCCCAAGGTCGAGCCAAAGGGGCAATCCTGACAGCCATTCCATCCAGCCTTCCCATTCTGCCGGGAAAGGCGTGACCATTTGATTTAGCGTTGCCTCATACTGCTTATAATTCCCTGAATCATGCGGGCGCAAGTACCCCCCATTTCCATTGCTGGTATGGTAGCGAAGCGCATTGACCTCGTGGTTTCCAAGAATTCCGCGAGCCTCCCCCGCATCGATCATCCCGCGAACGATCTGCAAAACCCGCCGAATTTCCGGTCCCCGGTCGATGTAGTCGCCGAGGAAGACGACCTTGCGTCCTCCGGGATGACGGAAGCATCCGGCCTCTTCGCGGTAGCCGAGCCGTTTCAGCAGCGTTTCCAGCTCGGTCGCGTGGCCGTGGATGTCGCCTACGATGTCGTAGGCCTGTGGTTGTGACTTCTTATTCATTGTAGGCATAAACTTTTTGAAGTGCCAGTTTGAGGCTGAATACCGATAGCTCGCGTTGGTTATTTAGCCGTTGGAGCAGTGCATCGTAGCGTTGAGGGTCGTTTGACCTGCGGGATTCAACAATGAAGGCGAAAGGACCCTTTGCTCGAACGCTCACAAACTCCATATCTTCGAAGCTGAACCAACGCAGGTTGCCGGGATCCAGTTGATCGAACGGAGCCCCAGGGTCGTAGGACGCCAGTATGTCCGGCCAATAGGATTCAAGCAGTATTTTTCGTATTTCCGGCTGGTCGGCGATCGCAGGAAGCACTTCCCACAGCAGAACCAATTCGGGATCATACCAAAATTTGGGGGCGAATACGGCACCACCCGCTTGAATACTTACATCCAATGCCAGAAGTGACCCTTCGTAAGCCCGCCTTGCCGCGAGGAGGCAGGCTGCCTGGTAGAAATGGGCGTCTTTTTCGTCAGGTTTCGGTTCGTAGGCACCATGGCATTGACAGGCGCGCTTGTATTCTCCCCGGTAGGTGTGAACCAAGCACGCGTGGCGCAAAACATACTCGTGAGTGGGAAAGAGAACCAGTAAGTGGTTCATGCAAATCAAGGCTTCGTCGAATCTCCTCCTGAAGCTGAGAACCTGCGATAAGAAACAATAGGCACGAATGTAAACATCCCCATCACTCGGTTTCAGCAGCTCGAAGAAAGCGCGCCCCTCATCGTCATGCGCCTGGAAGTAGGCCTTGCAGCCATTGGCGCAGATCTGCTCTAAAGAGAGTCCTTCGCCCTTGTTCATCGATTTTTTCTGTTCTATTGGTTTCATAATTATTCGGTTCCTTTCGATGCATAAGATAGCAGAAAAAAGATAACTTCGGTATTGCTTTTATTGTAAGATACATTACTACTTAGTTATGTAATGAGTTTGCTTTCCGAAACGGGGTTATCACTGGAGCGCTTGGCGGGGTTTCTCGAAGTGGTGGAAGCTGGCAGCCAGTCGGCCGCCGCTAACGGCGATCTGTCGAGGCAAGCGCTACTCTCCCGCCAGATCAGCGACCTGGAGGAGTTCTTCGGCACCAAGCTGTTCCGTCGGGCGGGCCGCCGCAACGAACTGACGGAAGCCGGTCGTGACCTCGCCACGAGAATCCGGGAATCTTTCCGGTCGCTCGAAGATTTCCAGAGGATTCAAAAGGGGCGAAACGTCCGAATCTCGGTCGGGGCAGGCGGGAGCGTACTGGAATGGCTTCTCGTTCCTTCGCTCCGATCCCTGAAACAGGAGGGCAGCGAATGGCGGATGATCAGCTCACGGACCATCGACCTTTCCGAGCAAATCCGTGACGGGCTCCTTGATTTCGCGATTCTCCGGGAGGATGCCATCGCCAAGGGGCTCACGAAAGAGCCGGTCGGAACGGTTGGCTACGGGCTCTGGGTGCCGTCCCAATTGTTTGACGGACGCACGATCAAGGACGATACGCTCGGCAGCCTCTCCCTCGCTGTTCCGGCCTCGGGAAGTTTCCGCAAGCGGCTGGATGCGCAATTCCGCAAGAAAGGGAGGCAACCCCACTTCGCCGTGGAAACGAGTTCCTTCGCCCAGTGCGCCGAGCTGGTTCGATCCGCCTCTTTTGCGACCTTTCTCCCTGATTACGCGGGTCCTTTCATTCGCTCGCCGGGGATTCGCCGATTCCCGGCTTCTGTCACGAAAGACCTTTCCCGGAACCTCTTCCTAGTCCGATCCTCCCATCGGAACGATCTGGCCCGTCACCAGACGACGCTGGCGGAGCGACTGGCGGAGAACCTTCGGGTCGCCCACATCTTTTCATCCAAGCGGGCCAATCCGTCTTGATTTCCTGATTTTGCCCGCCTGAGGCAACCGTCAGAGGTCAGGATTGTTTGCTAAAGTCCTCTTGAGCAGGTCATTGGGCTGCACACGCATACCCTTTGCCAGAAGAAAAATGAGCTCTCCGAAAAAAACTGGTTGTCGAAATCGATCCCGCTACGTATATAATATAAGGTGAAACCGAGCAAAAACAGTGAAGAAGCATTCTCTTCGGAAACTCCGGTCCTAATCCGGAAAATTGTTTCCGGTGGGCAAATCGGCGCAGACCGGGCGGCACTGGATGTCGCCATCCGCCATAATTTCCCGCATCAGGGTTGGTGTCCGGGCGGACGGAAGGCCGAGGACGGACCACTCCCTCCCAGCTATAACCTGGTTGAAACTCCCTCCGGGAGCTATCTCCAGCGGACCCGTTGGAACGCGCGCGACAGTGACGGCACGGTGATTTTCACCCTGGCCCCGGATCTTACCGGGGGATCACGGAAAACGCTTCAATTCGCCGAGCAATATGGGAAACCGTGCCTTCACCTGAGCCGGAAACGCGACCCGTCTCCAGTCATCTCCCTCTGGAAATTCATTCACGAACACCGAATCGAGGAACTCAACGTTGCCGGTTCCCGAGGGAGCAAGGAGCCGGAACTTTACGCGTGGGTCACGGATGTGCTGGAAAACGCCTTTTTCGGAAACGACCGGCTACTCGCCGAGGCAGCCGCCATTCAATGGATCGGACCCGAGATGCAGGTTACCTCTATCGTGGATCACGAAAAAGAGCCCATGCTCTCCTACGGCCGCAATCGGCATCACGATTGCTGGCGGGTTTACTTCAGCCCGCGGGTGGGGCCGCTAATGGTCGGGGGCCAGGCTACCTACCTGCTCGTCAGAAAAGGCGACCACGAAATCATCTCACGAGGACAAGAAATCCAGGAATAAACCAAATGAACGAAATATATCTACTAGACAAAGATTCCGAACCGGTCGGCCCTTATTCTCGGGAACAGCTGATCGAATCGATTCGCCAGCGTAAAATCAAACAAAAGGACCTCGGCTGGACGGAGGGCATGGATGAATGGGAAAAACTGGAAACCATTCTTTTCGCCCATCTAAAAGGCTGGGGTCGAGCGACTTACTTGGGAACATGGTTCATAGTCTTTAGCTACTTCTTCTTTCTGAACCTTTTCTTGCAGCACTGGTCAATCACGCCGGGAGTTGAGGGCGACACCGAGATATGGATTATCGCGAATACTGTTGGGTGGATCGCTGCCGGGCTATGCCTTGCTCCCCGGCTTTCCCACATTGGCATGAGTCGATGGTGGGCCATCGCAGGGGCGTTGCCATTGATCGGCTACTATTTCAGAATAATGGGATTACTTGCGCCACAGGGATATGCCGAGACGAAAACCATGCCGGTTATTTCCAGAATCGTGGTTCTTCTGATCGGATTCATTTTCCCCGCAACCAGTATCATCATGGCCATAGCAATAATCTGATTCAACTCCGAATTTGAGTAGCATAGGCAATCGAACGAAGCATCCAGTAGGCAACCTTCACACAGAAAACAAATGAAAAATCTCCTTCTCTTCACCGCTATGGCAGTCGCGGCTGTGGCCTATGCCCATGGATCGGGCTACAAAGTTTTCACAAGTCAAGAGCATGGATTTTCAATGCAATACCCCGATACGTGGGAAATTGGCGGAACTGTTAACCCTAACACTGTGATCCGAGTCGTGAGCCCCGAGGGAGACGATTACAACATTGTAGTGTGGGAAGACGAGGAATTCCTCTCGATGTCTGAACTAGAGTTTGCCGAACACATCATCGATCATTCTGAATATTTTATAGCTCAAGCTGTTTCCCTCAATTATCCCAATCCAAAGTTGATTAGCAGTGGCATCACCAACCTCAGTCAGCAACCCGCCGCTTACATATATTTTGATTTCAAAATCAGCGCTGTCGGTCGAGAAATTCCCATCCGGTGTTTGACCATTGTAACGAAGCGAGAAAATAAATCGTATACGCTTACATTCAGGACTCCAGTGCCCTTTTTCGAAGAATACAAGACTGTCATTGAGGCTTTAGCTTTGGCATTCCAACTGAACAAGGTGCAGCATCTGTATTAAATTTGGGTTTGCGACAGAAAACCGGTTGTCAAACGAAGGTGGCGAACGTAATATTCGACGCAGAGGAAACGAAAATGAGCGTATACAGCAGAGCAATTGGAGTGTTGGGCAGGGAGCCGAACGAAGTGAGGGTGTTGATGGAGGCCAGGCAGATGGAACTGCTTCGGCACCTGAAAGCGGGGAAGCTGGACGAGGAGGATCATCCGAATCTGGACCCGGACAGCCAGGACGCGCTCGATCTGACAATGATGGAGTACGAGGACGAGGAAGAGGCTCTGGAGACGTGGAAGGTGCTGACGGAAGCGGAAAGGGACAAGTTCGTGGCGCTAATGGAGAGGGTGGACGACGCGGCGGCGGAACAAGTCCACTGGGAGATGCTGGATCGGATGCCACTCGGTCCACGCCACTAGGATTTGCTTTGCTTCCGGGTTCAGAGAACAAAGGCTATGACATTAACTCGATTTAGAGCCGTCCTGATGGGCAGTATTTGGAGAAGATTCGCAGAGGCGGA
>CAZDRT010000057.1:0-17894 GCA_964507815.1 uncultured Puniceicoccaceae bacterium | reverse complement strand
ACTTTAGTCGTCCAACCCGAAGCGGCTTGGCGGAAAAGACATTCCCTTGTGTCGGCAGACCACTGGAAAATGGGGAAAATCCCTTCCATCGCTCCGCGCCCCCCTAATTCCCGGTTCGCCTTGCCAATCGCCTTTTCAGTGGATTCGATCGTTAACCGTTTTTAAATTTCGTGGATTGTCCGTTTGAAAAGAAATTTCCCTCCCAGCTGAATCGGGACGATGCTTTTTTCATGTCGCTGGCCTACAATCAGGCCATTCAGGCGTGGAAAGCGGACGAGGTTCCGGTTGGAGCGGTCATCGTTCTCGAAGGCGAGGTGGTCGCCTCGGCTCACAACGAGGTGGAATCGACCGGCGACCCCACGGCCCACGCCGAGGTCCTGGCGATCACCCAGGCGGCTCGGTTTCTCGGCGACCACCGGCTGAACGCGATGACGCTCTACGTCACCAAAGAGCCCTGCCCGATGTGCTCGGGCGCGGCGGTCATGAGCCGGATCGGCCGAGTGGTCTTCGGCGTACCCGATCCGAAAATGGGCTTTCTCGGGTCGGCTGGCGACGTGCGCGATGTCCATACGCTGAACCACTACCCGGTGGTCACCTCCGGCGTCCTCGCCGAGGAGTGCCACGCCCTGCTCCAGGCGTTTTTCGCCGCCAAGCGGCGGAAAACCGGAAAATAAAATCGGGCGGGCGGTTGACGTATTCCCCGGTTCACCCGCATACTCGTTCCTTCGCCCAGCAACTGAAACCTAGAAAAACACACACACCATGGCCTATCAACTACCGGAACTCCCCTACGCATACGACTCCCTCGAACCGCACATCGACGCGCGGACGATGGAGATCCACCATACCAAGCATCACAACACCTACGTGACGAAACTGAACGGGGCTCTCGAAGGACACCCGCTGGCCGGGAAGCCGATCGACGAAGTGATCGCCGATCTCTCCGCGGTTCCCGAAGACAAACGGACGGCGGTGCGCAACAACGGCGGCGGCCATTCCAACCACAGCTTCTTCTGGCAGATTCTGAGCGGCACCGGAGGCGGCGAGCCGACCGGCGAACTCGGCGAGGCGATCACAGGAGAACTCGGCGGTTTCGAAGCGTTCAAACAAAGCTTCGCCGATGCCGCCGCCGGTCGTTTCGGCAGCGGCTGGGCATGGCTCGTCGTCAAAGAGGACGGCTCGCTGGCCGTTTGCTCGACCCCCAATCAGGACAGCCCGCTCATGAAGGGCGTCGCCGAATGCACGGGCACCCCCGTCATCGGACTCGATGTATGGGAGCACGCCTACTACCTGAATTACCAGAACCGTCGGCCGGACTACATCGCGGCCTTCTGGAACGTGGTCGATTGGAACAAGGCCAACGAGAATTATCTCGCCGCCAAAGCCTGACGCGCCCCGCATCCGACTACCGGATTTTTCGAAGGCGTCCCCCGCCAAGCGTGGGGGACGCTTTTTTTTCGCCGGGACAGACTGAAGGCCGCATTACAGCTGACTTTCCACCCTCCGCAACATTCGCCCCGTCCGAATCTGACGGACCGCCAAGGTGACAATTTCGTCACATTTCTCTTTCTGGATTGCCGGGTTGATTCCATGGTCGTTTTCTCAGCGGCGGTTGAATTCCTACAACCGAAACAAAACAAAAAAACCCAACCATGAGAAACAAAACGAAAATCCTCGGTATTCTTGCCGTCGGCTCCATGATCGGGAGCGCCGCCGCCACAGCGGACGACGCCCAGATTCTGGATACGCTGGTGAAAAACGGCTTCATCACCGAAGCGCAGGCGGAGTCCATGAAAGGCTCGTCCTCCTCGGACAAAGTCTATGTGACTCCGAAACGCTCGGACACGAAAAAACTCGCCATTCGCGGGCGCGCCCAATTCCAATTCGGCTTTGTCTCGCCGGATTCCGATGTGGAGGGCGCTCCCACGAACGACTACAGCACCTTCGAAATCCGCCGCCTCCGGATCGGAACCGCAGGGGAACTGTACCAGAACCTGAAGTTCGACTTCCGCATGAACCTTCTTCCGGAGGGCGCGAATCTAGACAGCGCGCAACTGGTCTATACCGGACTGGAAGGAGCCTCCCTCGCGGTCGGGAAAACCCGTTCCGTCGTCGGCATGGAAGTAGGCACTTCCTCGACCGACATCATCACCGTCGAGCGCTCCTATGCCGCCAATTTCTTCGACACCGGCAAATCCGTCGGAATCTGGGGGAAGAGCGGAGCCGGACCCATCAGCCTCTTCCTCGGTGCCTTCAACGGGGAAAACGAGAATGACAACGTCCTCGACTCGGACAACGACTCGCACTTCCTCTACAACGCCCGCGTCGGCCTGGAACTGGACGAATACCTGCCGGACGACGTTTCCGCCGGTATTTTCTTCGATACCGTCCAGAATCAGGATAACGACAACGACGAAGCCTACCAGTTCGAGCAGTCCTACTCGCTCGGCGCCCAGGTTGAAGTCGGCGCCTTCGGACTCATGGGGAACCTCCTCTGGGGAACCCTCACCGAAGACGACGCGGACGTGACCGGCTTCGTGGTCATGCCCTGGTTCTACGTCACTCCGAAGTTGCAGATCGTCGGTCAGTTCGATCTTCTCGACTCCGACACTCCCGGCACGATCGGCGTGCAGTCCCGCTATCTCGGACGCGCCGCGATCGACGACGCCAAGGGCGACTCCAGCGCCGACTCCGGCGACTATTGGCAGTCCTGGTACCTCGGTGCCAACTACTACATCTCCGGAAACAACCTGAAGGTCATGGGCGGTCTCGCCTACTCGACCCTCGAGGACGATGGTGCCGACCAAGTCGAAGCCGTCACCCTCTACGGCGCCCTGCGCATGCGTTTCTAATCCACGGATTTCAATCCGCACGATCAGTTGGAAAACCCAGGCGGGCCGGTCACACCGGCCCGCCTTTTTTTGGGGGCGATGCCCGGACGCACCGTAAAATCTTTTCTCTCCTCCGAACTTCGCGCAGTCTTTTCCCTGGAATCATTTTTCCCGCATTCATTCCCTTACTGGAACCTCGATTTCGTTCTCCCTTTCTCCGTGCCACGACCCACTTCCGATCCGTTTCCGCTCGCCTTCGTCACCCATGAGTATTCTCCGACCATGGGCGGGGCCGCGACGGTTGTCGCCGAGATGGCGGCGGCGGCGGCGGATCTCGGGTGGCCGGTCCGGGTGCTCGCTCCGGGCAACAGGCCCGCCGGAGGGGAGACAACCGGCGTTCCGGTGGTGCGGATGGGGCACAGGGGCCGACAGGACTGGGCGGCCCGAACCGCCCTTTTGCGCTACCTGCGACGCCATCACCGAGCGGGCGGGGAGCGCCTCGTTTTCGCCGATCCCGGCGCGACCCGGGCCGCCCTCTACGCCCCATTCTTTGGTCTCCGGTTCGACCCGGCACCGTATGTCATCCTCCACGGCACCGAAATTCTTCGCTTTTCGAGCCCGCTCCACCGGAGGATCCTGTTCCGCCGATTCCTCGGGGGCGCCCGTCGGATCCACCTCCTTTCGAGAGCCAACGCGCGTTTACTCACGGAACGAATCCCGGGTCTGGAGGACAAGATCGTCGTCGCTCCCGGGGCTCCCTCCATTCCACCCGACCGGACCGGTTCCGAAAGGCACGACTCCGAAGACCCTGTGACCATCCTTACGGTGGGACGCATCCACCCCCGGAAGGGACAATTGGAAACCCTTGAAGCCCTCTGCCGACTTCCAGTCGAGGACCAGTGCCGCATCCGCTACCGGATCGTCGGGCCCGCGGTGCGGCGCGGCTACCGCGCGAAAATACTGCGCCTGGCCGCCCGCTGCCCCTTTCCCGTCGAGCTACCCGGCCCCCTCGCCGAAGAGGAACTCCGCGCCGAATACGCCCGGGCGGATCTTTTCGCCCTGAACAGCCGCACGGCGGGCAAGAGCGTCGAAGGATTCGGCCTCGTCTATCTCGACGCCTCCGCCCGGGGCCTCCCCGTGGTCGCAACCCGCCTCGGCGGAGTGCCGGAAGCCGTGATCGACGGCGACACCGGCCTCCTCGCGGAGGAAGACGACCCCCGCGCGCTGACGGATTGCTTCCGGCGGCTGATCCGCGACCCAGCCCTGCGGAACCGCCTCGGGCGCGCCGGACGGGAGCACGCCGCCGCCCACAGCTGGCGGCGCACGGCGGAAATGGTCTTCGGGCGGCACGACGGAGCGCGGAGGGGCTCCACCGCCGATGAATAACATGACCTAAGCGTTTGGTTTGTAATTGTCAGGATTTTGTCAGAGCCACCTTCGGATCGAGGGGCAAGCCCCGCGACCACGGAAGCGTACCGAATCGCACGACTTTAGTTGTGCCATTCGATTCGGCGGGTCGGTAAGGATTGCCGACACGGTTCCCGCGTCGCCCGAAGCCGTTGGAACGCCTTTACCGCCAAGTCGCTTGATCGACCCACAATCCATGCGAGATTCGAAAATTGCACGATTTCATCGATTTTGCTCCCCGCACTGGTGGTTGCCCCCGGGGCCGCGGGGGCAAGGCCCAACTCCATTGACCTTTCGAATACCGGAGGTCCATGATTGCGCTCACCATGGTTCCGCCGTCCCGATTTCTACCCACCTCCTTCGCTCCCTCCGGGGGTATTGTTCTTATCGCGGGGCAGGGCACCTATCCGCACCTGACCGCGCGCCGCATCCGCGAAGCCGGGCTCGCTCTCCGCCTGGTCGCCCTGAAGGGAGAGACCTCCGAAGATCTCATCGACAGCTTTGCGGCGGAGGACCGCCGCATCGTCAAGGTCGGACAGATCGGAAAGCTTGTGAAAGCGCTCCGGGAGTTTAGGTGCCGCTATGCGGTAATGGTCGGGCAAGTACGCCCCACGCGTCTCTTCGGGGGCCTGCACCCCGATCTGCGGGCGATCCGCATCCTGGCGTCCCTCGGCGAGCGCAACGCCGCCACGATTTTCGGCGCGGTCGTGCGGGAGGTTGAATCGGCCGGATGCGAGGTAATCGACGCCCGGGCCTTTCTCGACGACGATCTCGCCGGCGAGGGCCCGCTCACCGGCGGCAAACAAACCTGCGATCCGGAGCACCTGGCCCACGGCATACGGATCGCCCGGGAATGCGCCCGTCTGCACATCGGCCAGGGAGCGGTCGTCCGCAAGGGGACGGTGCTCGCCGTGGAGGCATTCGAGGGGACGGACGAGATGCTCCGCCGCGGCGGTTCTTTCAAAACCGACCGCAAGATCTTCGTGAAGATCCCGCACCCCGACCACGACTTCCGTTTCGATGTGCCCGTCTTCGGCCCCGCGACGCTGGAGACGATGCGGGAGGCCGGTATCGGTACGGCGGCCCTCGCCGCCGACCGCACGGTCATCCTCGACAAGGAAAACGTGCTTGCGGCAGCCGGCCGGGCCGGAATCGAGATCCTCGGTTTCCCGCCGGGTTAAGATCAGGCCACCCGTTCGACGACGAGATCGGGCGCGTTCGGCCGTTTCGGCGCGAGGCGGTAGGCTCCCTTCAGAAATTCGAGAGCGGCCTCCGAGTTTCCTTCGTCGTTGTAGTGGATCATCATGAGCGGCTCGCCCTGTTTCATCTGCGTGCCCACCTTCTTGATCTCCGAGATGCCGACGGCCGGATCGAGGGTACCGTTCTTGCGCTGGGCGAGCATGCGCACCCCGCGGGCGATCATGCCGGCGTTGATCGTGTGGACGTAACCCCGCTTCGGGGAGGGAAGCTTCTTGCAATGCTTGGCCTTCGGAAGGCGGTCGGGATCCTCGATCATCTTGGTGTCGCCGCCCTGGGCACCGACCATTTCGACGAATTTCGCCAGAGCCGAACCATCCGCCAGGTGCCGCTGGACGGTCTGTTTCGCGGAGAGGGTGGAGCCGGCCACACCGGAGAGGCGCACGACTTCCATCCCCAGTTTGAGAACCATCTCCTTCAGGTCCTCGGGGCCTTCGCCTTTAAGAAGTTCAATCGCCTCGCGGATTTCCAAAGCGGTGCCGACCGCGTCCCCGAGGGGTTGGTTCATATCGGTGACGAGCGCGACGCAGCGGCGCTTCATCGAGCGGCCGACCCGGGTGATGGAGCGGGCCAACTGCTTCGCCTGCTCGAGGTCCTGGATGAAGGAACCGTTCCCCCACTTCACATCGACGACGAGACTCTCGGAACCGGCGGCCAGCTTCCGGCTGAGCACGCTGGCGGTGATGAGGGGCAGGCTCGGAATGCTGCCGCAGCTCTGCCGGAGAGCGTAGAGGATGGTGTCGGTCGGGGCGATGGCCTTGTCCTGCTCGATGATCGCGCAGCCGATCGTGTTCAACTGCGAGACGAAATCGTCGAGCGGGATGGACTTCCGGAACCCCTTGATGGCGGACAACTTCTGGAGAGTGCTGATCTCGAGTTCCTCATCGACGCCGTTGATGGTCGGCATGATCACTCCGCAGGCGGCGGCGAGAGGGGCGAGAACGATGCTGGTCTTGTCGCCGACTCCGCCCGTGGAAAACTTGTCGATCTTGGGGCGGCTCAGCTTGGTCAGGTCGATCATCTCGCCCGAGAGCATCATCTCTTCGGCGAAAGTGGCCGTTTCGAGGGCGGACATGCCCTGGAAATAGACCGCCATCAGGAGAGCGGCGAGCTGGGAGTCGGGAATTTCCTTGTCGAGAACGGAATCCACGATGTGGCGGATCTCCTCCTCGGAAAATTCACTTCCATCGCGCTTTTTCTCGATCAAAGCCGCATAACTTGGCTTAACAAACCTTCGAGGCGAAACGATTTTCTTTCTCATGGATTAATTTTTCCTGCTATTGCTTACGCGTAGAATTCGTAAAGCCTGTTAGAATAGTAAATTACGAACCTCTCTGTCCAGCAAAAAATGATAAATCCCACCTTCGACCTTCCCTGCGCCCTTTCCGGGTGGATTCGCGAGAGCGCGCGGGGCCTCCCGGACTTCCCGGAAAACTTCGATCCGGTGGTTCGTTCCGCCGATCCGCGCTTCGGCGATTTCCAGGCCAACGGGGTTCTTCCGCTGGCGAAAAGCCTGCGCCGCAACCCGCGCGAAATGGCGCAATCCCTCGTCGCCGTTATGGAGCAACACCCCCGTATCACCGGCGGGGGGATCGGGATGGAGATCGCCGGTCCCGGGTTCGTGAACTTCACGCTCGGCCCCGCCTACCTGACCGCCTGGGCCTCCCGTTTCGGCGAGCCCGGGGTCCTTTCGGAGGGCGTCCGCCATCTTTACGACGGGAAACGGGTGGTCGTCGATTTCAGCTCGCCGAACACGGCGAAGCAGATGCATGTCGGCCATATCCGCTCGACCGTGATCGGCGAGGCGATCGCCCGCCTTCTCGCCTTCTGCGGGGCGGATGTCGTCCGCGACAACCACATCGGCGACTGGGGCACCCAATTTGGTCTTTTGCTACTCGCCTACCGGCGCTTCGGGTTCGATTTCGACCTGCCGCCGGCGGAGGCATTGCCCGCCCTCGAGCAACTCTATCGGCAGGGCAACGATCTGGTCGAGGCGGATCCGGAGGCCCGGGAGGAGGCCCGGCGCGAACTCGTCGAACTGCAGCGAGGCGAAGCGGAGCGCACCGCCCTCTGGGAAAAGATCAACACGATCAGCCGGGCGGCCTTCGAGGATTTGTACCGGCGGCTCGATGTCCGCTTCGACCTTACTCTGGGCGAGAGCTTCTACCGCGACCGGGTCGATCTCGTGTATGGGGAACTGGAGCGGTTCGGGATCGCCACCGAAAGCGAGGGCGCTCTCGTCGTCTTCCATTCCGAGCATCCCCGTTTCAACGAACAGCCGTTCATCATCCGCAAGTCCGATGGCGCGAGCAACTACGCCACCACCGACCTGGCCACCGTGCTCCACCGCTGCGGCGAACTCGGCGCGCGGGAAATCATCTATGTGACCGACGGTCGGCAGCAGGATCATTTCGAGCAGCTTTTCCTGACCGTGGAAAAGTGGTTCCGGGCCGCCGGGCGACCGGTTCCCGTCCTGCGCCACGTCTGGTTCGGCACGATTCTCGGCGAGGGGGGGAAGGCGATCAAAACCCGCTCGGGCGGAACGGTAAAGCTGCGCGACCTGCTGGACGAGGGGGTCGAGCGCGCCCGGGTGATCGTCGAAGAGAAGAATCCCGGCCTGGCGGAGGACGAAAAGGGGCGGATCGCCGAAGTGGTCGGGGTCGGAGCCATCCGCTACGCCGACCTGATGCAGAACCGCACCCATGACTACGTCTTCTCGTGGGACAAGATGCTGGGCTTCGACGGGAACACGGCTCCGTACCTTCTCTACGCGGTGGCCCGGATCCACGCCATTTTCCGCAAAGCGGACCTCCGCCCCGGCGAGGGGGAGGAGGAAGCGGACGACTTCCGCACGCCGGAGGAAATTCAATTGGCGCGGCAGCTCACCCAGTTTCCGGTGGCCGTCGGCCAAGTCGTCCAGGACCTGCGGCCGCACTTCCTCTGCACCTACCTGTATGAACTCGCCAACGCCTTCAGCGGTTTCTACAACGCGAACCGCGTGATGACCGACGATCCCGGCGAGCGCGGCCGGCGGCTGATTCTCTGCGCACGGACTCTCCTTTTCCTCGAAACCGGTCTCCACCTCCTCGGCATTGAAACACTTGAACGGATGTGATCCTCCGCTTTCCGTGATTGCCGACAGTGGCGGGATCGTCCATACTCGCCCCCTATGAAAAAGCTGACTGCCTTCGCCCTGCTCGCTATCGCCCTGCTGCCCCTCCCATCACGGGCCACCGAGGTGGAACTTGTCGGCTTCCACCTCGGAAGCGAATTCTTCATTCTGACCGAGGAAGTCAATTCAGACGACTTCCGCTCGCGGCAGATCATCTTCGTCCTCAAGTGTACGTTTGATTCCGGCCAGATCAGCGGGATCGACAAAAATTCCGTCCGCTTGCGGGTCGTCCCCGAAGGATCGACGAGCGGCATCTCCTACACCTCCGGCGACCTCTCCGTTCTCGTTACCGAGGTTCTCGATGACCGGACCGCCCTTCTCCAGATCGCCTGCCCCTACGATGTAAGCGTCCTGGGAACCAAGGCCCGCATCAACGGCGAGGTGCTCGTTGTCCTCGAGGAGGAGGAAAAGCAGTCTCGCCCGATCCCGCTGCGTCTGGAACCCGGGTTCGAGATCAATCTGGGCAATTTCCCCGTTCTCCTCTCCGGAGTCGAAATCCCGAAAAACTCCCCCTTTCCGCTGGCCATCACCTTTCGGATGTCGAAGGGCGAGGGATCTGATCGCAAATACTCCGTCCAGTTTTTCGACGAGAAAATGCGCCCGATCTCCTCGAACCGCAGCGATTACGTGATCGACGATATCCACGAGGCGACCTACAGCCTCCAGCGTCGTCCGGAATCGGTGTACGGAGTTTTCAATTACGTCGGCGTTTCGAAAAGCTCGACCGTCAAATTCTCCCTCGATTGCGACCTGAGCCTCCTGAACCTGACCGACGATTCCGACTGATCCGGCCCGTCCACCGGGTGCGGCGCAGGCTCCGCGTTGATCCTATGACGATCCATCTTCCAGTATTCCGGGACCTTCCCGCGCCACCCGGTGCTTCCACGAACTCCGGCGGGGTTCCCCGGCCATCCCCGTCCGCATGATCCGCTGGGCCGCGATTCTGGTTCTGCTCGCGCTTTTCGCCGCCGCCCTCGCGCTCGGCTCCGTTCCGGTCTCGCCGCGGGATCTTTTCCTCGTTCTGACCTTCCGCGAGCCATCGGATCCGGCGGTCGCCTTCATCGTCACCGATATCCGGTTCCCCCGCGCGCTGACCGCCGCCTTCGCCGGTTCCGCCCTCGCCCTCGCCGGTCTCCAGATGCAGACGGTGTTCCGCAACCCCCTCGCCGACCCCTACATCCTCGGGGTCAGCTCGGGGGCCAGTCTCGGAGTGGCCGTGGTCATGTTGGTCGCCGCCCCGGTCGGAGGGGGTCTCCTCGGCGGCCTCGCCCCCTCGGGCTCTTTCTCTCTCGTCTTCGCGGCCTCGCTGGGCTCGGGTCTGGTCCTCGCCGTCATCCTCGGGCTCAGTGCCCGGGTCGGGGTCATGACCCTTCTGATCATCGGGCTCATGCTCGCCTACCTGATCAACGCCGGGGTCAGTCTCCTGATTTTCTTCGCCATGCCCGAGAGGCTCCAGGGGTTCATCTCCTGGAGTTTCGGGCATTTCGGATCGGTGACCTGGTCGCGTTTCTCGATCTTCGCGCCGGTCATCGCCGCCGCCACCGTGTTCGGCGCCCTCCAGTTCAAATCGCTCGACGCGCTTTTGCTCGGCGAGGAACAGGCCCGCCTCCTCGGAGAAAACGTCGGGCGGGCGCGGGCACGGGTACTCGCCTCGGCGGCTCTCCTGGCCGGTGCGGTGACCGCCTTCTGCGGGCCGATCGGCTTTCTCGGGGTAGCCGTCCCCCACCTGGCGAGGGGCCTGCTCCGCACGCGGTCCCACCGCGGCCTCATCCCGCTGACCCTGGTCCTCGGGGCCTCACTGGCCCTCGTCGCCGACCTGGTCGCCCGCTTCCCCGGAAGCGCGACCACGCTGCCGGTCAACGCGGTGACGGCTTTCATCGGCGCTCCGGTCATCATCTGGGTATTGCTCCGGGGCCGCGGCGGGAGGATGTCGCCATGAGCGGGGGCGGGCCCATTCTCACCGCCGGTGCCCTCGAATTCGGTTTTCCCCGCCACCGGGGGCGGGAAGCCGTGGTCGGCGGCCCGGCCGACCTCCTCCTGGCCGCCGGAGAAATGGTCTGCCTGCTGGGGCCGAACGGCGCGGGCAAAAGCACCCTCCTGCGCACCCTCGCCGGGCTGCTGCCGCCCCTCGGCGGATCCGTCGCGATCAACGACCGTCCGCTCGCGGACCACCGTCCCCGCGATCTCGCCCGGCTGCGGGGCCTGCTCTCGGCCCGCGAACCATTTCCCGAGGGCATGGCGGCGGAGGAAATGGTCGCCCTCGGGCGGCACCCCCATTCCGGCTGGACGGGCGACCTCTCCCCGGAGGACAGGCGGGCGATCGACCGCGCCTTCGCCGAGACCCATTCGACCGCCTTCCGGAACCGCCGTCTCGACGAACTCAGCGACGGCGAGCGCCAGCGGGTCTTTCTCGCCCGGCTTCTCGCCCAGGAACCGGTCCTCGCCCTGCTCGACGAACCAACCGCTTTTCTCGACCTGCCCTCGCGGATCGAGATGCTCGGCACGCTCTCCCGCCTGGTGCGCTCCCGGCGGCTCGCCGTGCTGCTCTCCACCCACGATCTCGAGACAGCGCTCCGGCACGCGGACCGGATCTGGCTTCTCGACGGGAACCGGCGGCTGAGAACCGGAATCCCCGAGGATCTCGTTCTCTCCGGTCACCTGGGGTCGGTCTTCGAATCCCAACGCCTCGAATTCGACCCCGAGCGCGGCGGCTTCCGCATGAAGCGCGGACCGGGCCGACCGATTCGGCTCGAGGGCTCGGGAACGGTTGCCACCTGGACCGCCCGCGCTCTGGACCGCTGCGGCTGGGCGCCCCGGGGCGGTCACGGACGGGACTTTGACGGCGATCTCCCCTGCATCGCCGTGACCACGGAAGAGGGCGGCCCCCGGTGGACCCTTCGCCTGCCGGGCCGCCCGGATGAAACCACCTCTTCCATCGAAGAGTGCCTCAACGGACTCGGGGAACGGCATTCGAACGATCCTTCGGGAAATCCCTGAGGAGAGCCGCCCGGGCTTGCCCGGCCAGGATTCTGTTGATCGCCTCGCCCGCCAATTCCGGCGTGAGGCGGCCCATGGAGCCCCCGCCCCCGGGGTCGCCGCCGCCGGCCCGGACGACCTCAACCGGGGCTTCGAAGACGGGGCGGGTACGGACGGGATCGGCCGGGCCGAAGAGGACAACGGCCGGGCAGCCAAGGGCGTTGGCGAGGTGCGGGCCGCCGGAGTCGGGGCCGATGGCCAGGCGGCTGCCGCGCAGGTGTCGGACGAGTTCGGCGGGAGTGGTGGATCCGGCGAGATTGCGTACGCGGTCGGCGGAAAAGGCACCGGCGATGGCCTCGTTGCCGGGCCGGTCGGCGGCGGTGCCGTGGAGATCGATCAACCAGCCGGCATCGGACTCCAGGAGGTCGCCGAGGAGGGCCGACCAGCGCTCGGACGGCCAGCCTTCGCCGGGGGAGTCCGCCAGTGCGGGAAAGACCGTGATCGTCCGGGAGGCCGCGCCCGCCCAGCCGGGCGCGGGGGCGAAGTCCGCCTGCTCGGCCAAACCGAAATGCTCCAGAAAGCGGTTCCGGAAATCCACCTTGTGGACGGAGTTCTCGTCGAGATCCGGCGGGGGCCGCCACGCGTCGGTCAGGTGGGGACGCCGGGTGCCGGGGCGGACGAGGCCGAAGCGCTGCTCGGCCCCCGTCATCCGCATCTCCTTGTCGGCGCGGGGGTCGTCGGTGAAGAGAATGGCGGTGTCGGGAAACTCGGCGCGCCGGGCGCGGAGCAGGCGCCGACCCTCCGGGGTGCGACCGTCGGCTTCGAGGCGGTCGTCGCCGGGGATTTCAAGGAGATCGGCGAGCGGGCCGAAGGAGGGCCGCAGGACGAGGGTCAGGCGGACATCGGGCCTGCCGCGGCGGATGGCGCGGACCAGGGGAACACTCATGACCAGGTCTTCGAGCCGGTCGGGAAGGCGGAGGAGAAACCGGTCGGCCCGCGGCCGGTCGGCGGCGGCGGCGTGAAAACCGGGCGAAAAGCCGCGTTTCTGCTCAAGGCGGAGACGCCTGGAGGGCTGGCGCTGGGTCTTCCACCGGCGGTGCATCCAAAGCCAGTTGGTGTCCCAGCCGGGAGAGTGCAGAAGCTTGTCCGTGAGCCAGTCGGCGAAGAGGACGGAGGGCGGAAGATCGCGGTGCGGTGCGGGCTCGAGGTGGAGGACGGCGCGGAAAAATCCGGTTCGTTCGAGATACACGAAAAGGAGTTGGGCCGGGACTTTGCGCGTGAGCAGATCGGGAAGCGGGGAGAGGGAGGCGGTGCGCCCGGCCACCCGACCGAGGACACCCTTGTCGCCCGCGCTCTGGTCGGCGAGGACGGCGAGGTGGCCGGAGGCGCGCAGGTGGTCGAAAGCGGCCTCGAGACCCCGTCGCCGCGAGAGCAACCGGAGCCCGGCCCGCTCCCGGGTTGTCCGCACCCACTCGTCGATGTGGGGGTTGTCGATGGGGCGGAAAATGGCGGCGGCCCGCCCGGGCGGGAGCCCGAGCAGGGCGGGCTCGAAGACGGCCATCTCGTTGAGGTAGTTGTGCGGGAGGAGGATGACCATCGGATCCGGCCCGGCAAAGAGGCGGTAGGTTTCCTCGTAACCGGAACCGAACGAGAGCCGTTTGCGGATCGTGCGCTCGTCGTAGCCCGGAGAGGCGAGGGCGAACAGCCCCATCTCGATCGTGCGGCGGCAGTTGATCCGCGCCGTTTTCCGGAGCGAGGAAAGGGAGCGTTCGGGATAGACGTGGGCGAGGTTGGAGAGAACGACACGCCGTTTCGAGGGAATCGCATATAGAACGGCACCGAGAAAATAACAGATTCCGCGCAGGATGAATTCCGGAAGGTTCCGGACAAGAAAGGAAAGAAAGCGAACCAGTGCGGGCATCCGGTCGAGAGAAGCCGATTCGGAGCCGCGCTGCAATCTCCGGTTTGCCGGTCGTCCGCGGGGGGGCGTGACCACAGGTGCGTGGAGTTTTGGAACGAACCGATCCCATTTTCTTCGCACTTTGGGAGCGCAGTGCTTCAGCCTGCGAACGTAAGCACAAGAACGCACCGAAAACGCGGGCTAAAGCACCGCGCTCCCCTGAATCTTTCCGTGGTTTTCTCTCAAAAATG
Source organism: uncultured Puniceicoccaceae bacterium (assembly GCA_964507815.1). GTDB lineage: Bacteria > Verrucomicrobiota > Verrucomicrobiia > Opitutales > Puniceicoccaceae > Puniceicoccus. The sequence continues at coordinate 4,100 of CAZDRT010000057.1, read as the reverse complement.
GCTGCAATTGCCAGGTGAAGTCCACGCACTTGTGGTTACACCCTCCGCGGCGGGGGGCGGAGTCCGCTCAAGACGAGGAAGTTCGCGAGGATCTTCTTTCCTTCCCCGGTCGCGAGCGATTCGGGGTGGAACTGCACTCCGTGGATCTCCATCGACTCGTGCCGCAGGCCCATGATCTCCCCTTCGGCGGTTTCGGCGGTAACCCGCAGGCAGGCGGGCACCGACCCGCGCTCCACGATCAGGGAGTGGTAGCGGGTCGCGTCGAAGGGACTGGGAATGCCCGCGAAAACCCCTTCCTCCCGGTGGTGGATGGGCGAGGTTTTGCCGTGCATGAGCCGCTCCGCGCGGACCACCCGCCCCCCGAAATGCTGCCCGATGCACTGGTGCCCAAGGCACACGCCGAGGATGGGAATCCGACCGGCGAACTCCGCGATCATGGCGAGGCTTCCACCCGCTTCGTTCGGCGAGCAGGGACCGGGCGAGATCACCAGGGCGGTCGGCTTTTTCCCGACCGCCTCCCCCACCGTGATCCGGTCGTTCCGATACACCTCGGGCAACACCCCGAGTTCCCCAAAATACTGCACGAGGTTGTAGGTGAAGGAATCGTAGTTATCGAGGAGGAGAAGCACACCGGCAAACTGATCGCCGCCGGCCCGTCCGTCAAGACCCGCGACCCCGCACGGACAACCGCCTTCAATCTTTCCGCTCCCGGACTTGCACACGGGGCGGGACTTTCTAGGGTGTGGCTATGTCTGAAAGCCAGCGAACCGCATCCGCACCCGTTTTGACCGATAATTTCCGGGAACACGCCCGACACTACATCCCGCTCTCGCCCGAGCGGGAAACCGAAATGCTGCGGACCGCGGGAGCCGAATCCCGGGAGGATCTGTTTAGCCACATTCCCGAAAACATCCGCTTCGACGCTCCGCCTCCCCTGCCCGACGAAATGGACGAGGAGAGTGCCCGCGACCATCTGGCCGCGCTCGCCGACCGCAACCGTCCCCTACCCGGATTCGCCGCCGACGGACTGCCGGACTGGCAGCAGCCCGGGATCGTGGGGAAGGTAGCCGCCCTCCGCCGGCTGGCGACGAGCTACACCCCCTACCAGCCGGAACGCAGCCAGGGCACCCTGACCGCCCACTGGATCTACCAATGCCTCCTCTCCGAGCTGACCGGTTACGACGCCGTCAACTCCTCTCTCTACGACCGCTCGACCGCCCTCGTCGAAGCGTCCTTCTGCTCCTTCCGCCTGAAGCGGAATTCTTCGGTCGTGGCGGTCGCCGGTTCGCTCGAACCTTCGGACATCGCCGTCCTGGAGACCCATTTGGCCGATACTCCCTTCGACCTGCTGCGCGTCGAGGCCGACCCCGCCGGCGGGCTCATCGATCCGTCCGCGCTGCGCGAGGTCCTATCCGCCCGCTCCGCCGAAATCGCGGCCTTCGCCTTTCCCCATGTGAACACGTTCGGACTCCTCGAGGACATCGATGCCCTGACCGACGTGTGCGCGGAGACCGGTGTGCGGAGCATCGCGGCGATCGACCCGTTTCTGCTCGGGCCGGGCGGGCTCAAGCCACCGGCCCGGTTCGGCGCGAAGGGGGCCGACATCGTGATCGGGGAGGGGCAGCACCTGGCGCTCGCCCCGAATTTCGGCGGCCCCGGGCTGGGGCTCTTCGCCATCCGCTTCGACGCCGACCACCGCAACGACATCCGCAACGCGCCCGGACGTTTCGTCGGCGGAGCGGTGGACCGGGCCGGCCAAGCGGGCAAGGTCATGGTCCTCTCGACCCGCGAGCAACACATCCGCAAGGAAAAAGCCACCTCCAACATCTGCTCGAACCAGGCCTTTCTGGCCACCTTGGTCGGGGCGGCGCTGCTGACCCGCGGCGGCGAGGGTCTCCGCGCGGCGGTGTCCTCGGCCCGCGGGATTTCCACCCGGATCCTGGCCGGCATCGCGCACCTCGGCGGAGTGCGGCCGGCTTTTCCGGAAAGCGCCGCCTTCACCGACCTGACCCTCGAAACCGATTATCCGGTCGCCGAGCTGCTCGAACGCGGGATCGAAAGCGGTTTTCTGGCCGGCACCGATGTCAGTCGGCGGATCAGCGGCGGAACGCGCAACCTTTTGAAAATTTCGGTCTCGGACCGGACCGGACCGACCGAGGTCACCCGGTTGCTCGACCTTCTCCGCGAATGCGGAGGGGAAGCCGCGCGGAAAGGCGAACCGCCGGTCGCGGAAGTTCCGCCGGCCCATCTCCGGTCGGACGATCCGGAATTGCCGCGGTATCCGGAGGAGGAGGTCCTCGCCTACTACCGCCGGCTCGACGCACTGAACGCCGCTCCCGAGGAGGCGCTCTACCCGCTCGGGTCCTGCACCATGAAGTACAATCCGTACCTCAACGAATGGGCGGCGGGCCTGCCCGGATTCACCGGCATCCATCCGACCGCACCCGAGTTCTGCTCGCAGGGTTCGCTCGAAGTGCTCTTCGAAATCCAGGAATGGTTCCGCACCATGACCGGTCTGGCGGGAGTGACCACGCAGCCGGTCGCCGGCGCCCAGGGCGAGCTGGTCGGGTTGAAGATGTTCCAGGCTTATCATCGCTCGCGCAACGACACCGGCCGGGATGTCATGCTGATCCCCCGCTCCGCCCACGGCACGAATTTCGCCTCGGCGGCCATGGCCGGCTTCCCCTCCGGTCGAGGAATCGCCCTGTTGAAGGCGGACGCGACCGGATGCATCGACCCCGTGGATCTAGACGCGAAAATCGCCGAGTTCGGTCCGCGCATCGCGGGAATCATGATCACCAATCCCAATACCGGGGGGATTTTCGAAACCGCTTTCGCCGAAACCGCGGCAAAGGTCCGCGACGCCGGAGGGCTCGTTTACCTGGACGGGGCCAACCTGAACGCCATCGCGGGCTGGATCGACCTCGGGGCGATGGGCGTCGATGCGGTCCACAGCAACCTCCACAAAACGTGGACGATCCCCCACGGGGGAGGGGGCCCGGGCGACGGCATCGTCGCCGTAAGCGAACGTCTCCTCGACTTCCTTCCCGGCAAACAAATCGTCCGGAGCGGGAACGGATTCACCACGGTGACTCCCCCGCGATCGATCGGCACCTTCCACCGGCACTGGGGGAATTTCGCCCACAAGGTCCGCTGTTACGCCTATCTCCTCCGGCTGGGCAGGGAAGGGGTTCCGCGGATGAGCGCGACGGCGGTTCTCGCCGCCCGCTATTTGCAAAAATCCCTGGCACCGCATTTTCCGCTCCTCCCGGCGGGCACGGGCGGCGCTCCGCGGATGCACGAATTCATCCTCTCGCTGACCGAGGAGCAGTTCGAGGCTCTCGAATCGGTCGGGGTCTCGCGCCCGAAGGCCGTTCCCTCGTTCGGAAAGATGTTCCTCGACTTCGGATACCACGCCCCCACGGTCGCCTTCCCGGAGGCCCTCGGCCTGATGTTCGAACCCACGGAAAGTTTCACCAAGGAGGAACTCGACCGTCTCGCGGAGACGGCGAGAGTGATCGGCGAACTAACCGTGAGCCACCCGGAAATCGTGCGCGACGGTCCGCACTTCACCCCGGTCAAGCGGTTCGACGAAGTAGCGGCGAACCGAACCCCCGTACTGAGGGAAAGCCTCCGCACGCTCCCGTCCCTTCCGGAAAGCGGTTTCGCGGCGGTCGAACTCATCGGTCGTCCGATCGCGGAGATCGCCGAAGAATTGAAGTCGCTCTCCGCTTCGAAGGAAGCGGTCCCAGTCTCCTGATCCGGGGGGCCGGCCCGAGTTCGGCGGAACGCCGGCCTGAATATTTTTTCGAAGCCAGCCAACCTTTTGACACTGACGCCGCCGCCACCGCACGACCATCCGGTGCCGCTCCGCCGTCGCGCACCGGGGCCTTCCCGCTTCGCTCTGCGAGCTACGCCGGACGCGGAAGGCCACCGGCCACGGGATCCCCCGTGGGGCATGGCTTCAGCCTTGCCCGGGATGGGCGCGGGGTTCCGCACGGACGTCGCCGCCGCCGCACGGCCAAGCGGTAACCGCTCCGCCGTCGCGCACCGGGGCCTTCCCGCTTCGCTCTGCGAGCTACGCCGGACGCGGAAGGCCA
>CAZDRT010000056.1:8265-17928 GCA_964507815.1 uncultured Puniceicoccaceae bacterium | reverse complement strand
TTAGCCGCCGTCAAGAGAATTCCGGTATTTTTTTGGGTGTCCTTTATTTTGTCCTTGTATTTTTTTGGGTGTCCTTTATTTTGTCATGTTCAAAAAGACCAAGCCGTTTTCGTTGACGATGCGGTGGGCGTGCCCGGGGCGGACGAAATGGATCTGCCCCGGACGCAACGAATCCGCTCCCCCCGGCGTCTCCTGTCGTCCCTCCCCTTCCAACACCGGGAAAAAGGGCTATTCCGACTACGAGGGCGTGGATATCAACACCAGCGTGTTCGATACCGAGATCATCCCCACCCAGCGCGAAATCCTCCACCGCACGCTGCACTGAGGATACTCAGCCACGAATTCGTAAACAAACCCAATTTCTGCCATCCCATCCGTGTCAATCCGTGAAATTCGTGGTTACAAATAATATCGGCATCGTTTTCGACATCCAGCGCGCCTCCCTGCACGACGGGCCGGGCCTGCGCACCACGGTTTTCCTCAAGGGCTGCCCCTTGCGCTGCGCCTGGTGTCACAACCCCGAGTCCCAGACTGATTGACCCCCCTGGTCGATCTCTTCCACTACGACTGGAAGGTGGACGACCCCGCGGAGCACCGCCGCTGGACCGGGGTGGACAACCGCCGCATCCGCGAGAACCTCGACCAGCTCCTCGACCACCGGGCCCGCATCATCCTGCGTGCGCCCATCATCCCCGGCGTAAACGACACCCCGTCCCACGAGGCCGCCCTCCGGCGTTGGGAGGCCCACCCCGGCATCGCCGCCGTCGAACGCCTCCCCTACCACGACACCGGCAAAGCCAAATACGCTGACCTCGGTTATATTTGTTCATTATGATTGCACCCGGCTGTATGGCATGGGACCGGAGGACTTCGCTACACTCATCTCGCTGCTGGATGCGGAGCACCCAGGGACGGCGGTTTACCTCGATGAGGTGCAGGAGTGTGCCCGAGTGGCAGCGGCTGGTCAGGGCTTCCCTCGACGGGCGGCGGCGTGTCTGCCTCACGGGATCGAACGCGAACCTGTTGGGGCGGTAGATGGGCTGATTTGACTCAGTATGCAGCAAGTCGCGAATTTTTCTTGCACGATAATTACGATTTAAGTAATTATCTAGCGTATATGCAGACATTAACCCAAGAGGTCTTTCTCCTTGGCCCGCCCGGTGGACTTTTCGATCAAGCGGTGGTGCGCAACTTGTTTCCCGACTTATCGCAGGGTGCACGCAATGTTTTGATCACCCGTGCGGTCGCTTCCGGAGAGGTGCTCAAGCTAAAACGTGGGTTCTATGTTTTGAGCGAACCCTATCGCAAGACTCATCCCCATCCCTTTGCGGTGGCGCCCATGCTCTATGGGCCGTCCGCGATCAGCCTCGAAAGCGCACTGGCCTTTCACGGATTGATTCCTGAAGCAGTTTACCAAACCACCAGCACCACCCCGAAGCGCAGCTATCGAACTTCGACCCCGCTGGGTGACTATACCTTTGAACGCATCCCAACCTCCGATGGACTGGCCGGAGTCGAATCCGTTAGGCTTGACAATTTTTTCTGGAGCTTCGTGGCAAGCCCCTTCCGGGCCATCGCCGATTTGATATATTTGCGCAAGGATGTGGAGTGGACCTCGGACGGCATCAAATTTTTAACCGATTCCATGCGCATTGATTCCGATGATCTTTTCGCGATTTCCCTGAGCACCGCTGATGAAGTCATTGCGAGCATTCGGAATAAAAGAACCTGCAATTTCATGAGTCAATTACAGAAGGAGATCCTGTCATGATTGAACATGTGTTGTCTCAGAAGATCCGGGAATATGCGCCCAAAACAGCCCTCGAGCAGGAAAATGTCTTGCAGGAACTGATGCAGTGTTTCGTTTTAAGCAGCCTTGGAAGGGCTGGATTTTTCAGCGAAGCCGCCTTCCATGGGGGCACTTTCCTGCGAATCGTTCACAACCTGAATCGGTTTTCAGAGGATCTTGATTTTGTGCTGAAAAGTCCAGCAGAAGCATTTCAATGGGAACACTATTTGGATCGGGTGCTTCGGGACTCCCGCGAAGAAGGCATCCACTTTGAATTCTCTGCCGCCCATACACCAAAGGCCGCGACTGGTATGACTTCCTCTGGTATGTGAACCAAAAGATCCCACCGAATGTAAACTTACTCGCCAACGCAGTCGATCAGGTCGGCCCCTGGCAGGGACAAAAAATTCCTGTCACCCCACAATGGATTGTCCAGCAAATGCGGCAGAGTGATCACCCAAATTAAGGACACCCATAAATCCCGTAACTCAAAATTGGGACTCGAATAAATATCCCATGGCGTGAGATCGGTGCTCTTGAGCTAGATGGGCCAGTCCGGGATGACGGTCGAAGCGGCCCGCGAAAGCCTCGCCCGTCACAGGATCGACCCGGTGTCCTGGTTCTCATAGAGGTGGGCGAAGGCGTGCTCGATTTGAAAGCCGCCCTCGAGCGCGGACGGCTCCGACGGGGAAGGCCGGAAATTCGGGGGCAGCGGGGGCAGGTGCGGCGGCGCGGGCGGCTCCGGCAGATCGCCCTCGGGCAAAGCACCCTCCATCGCCCACTCATGGATGTTGTGGGGATTGTCGAAGGAAGCGACCAGGAAAAAAGGGGCCTCGTGGGGAAAGGCACCATAGAACAGGCTCGTCCTTGCCGGAACACAGAGGAATCCGTGCGCTTCCTCCGCGAGCAGCGCGAGGGGCCGTTTTTCCTCTACTTCGCCCACATGCACGTCCACCTTCCCCTGCTGGTGGCCATGATCGCCGAATACGACGGCACCGCCGAGTGAACAAACACTCAAGATCGGACGGCAAGCCGACCGACCACATCCGGTCCTCCCCCCGTGGTCGCGGGGCTTGCCCCTCGATCAGAATGCCAAGCCATCTCCGCACACCGCCGAGCTGTTCCGAACCGATGGGATACGTCCGGAAAAATTTAGTTCCGTTGTCTCCGCCGCCGGGGATCGGACGGCAAGCCGACCGACCACGCTTTGCCGTCGTTTCACGCCTCAACGCAGCAAAAACTCCCCCACGCCATCCGGCGTGACCCGTCCCTTTCGCATGAATCTTTGGATCGTCATCCACAAGTTAACGTCAATTTGTGGAATTGAACCCGCAAATTTCTATTTGGGGGTCAGAAAATGGAAAAATAGCCTTTTCCGTAAACCAACTCGCCGCCGGTATGACCGGCGAAAAAGAGAACCGCGAGGAGAGCCAGCAGCAGAATCAGGAATACGGCCCGCGCGCGCTTGCTGTCGCGGGTGCGCCAGAGGTCGCAGACGACCACCACAAGGGAGAGCACGACCACGGTGACCCCCGACCATCGGTGCAGGAAGACGGCATCATCGCTGTGCCCGGCTACGCTGACGTTCAGCCATCCGCTCGAAGCCGCGAAGAGCGAACCGGCCGCCCCCAGCCAGAGGCACCAGCGGGCCGCGAAGGTCAAACGGTCGCCGCCCAAACCCACCAGGCGCAACACCTGCGCCAGAATACCGGCGGCGAGCAAGCCGATCGGGAAGTGGACGAATACGGGGTGGGCTTTCGCAAAGGCGGTGGTCGGGTCGAAGGACGCTCCGGCGGGGGGCTCGATGCTGGCCTCGTCGGCTGCTTCGGCGGACTCTTTTTCCTCGGTCTCTTTCTCGCCGTTCTCTTCTTCGCTCTCCTCGTAAAAGTCAACCGAGGCGGGTGCGCCGCCGAGGATCCACTGTTCGACGAGCCGGGATTCGACCCGGGTGAGCTGCGGGTGCTCGCTGTCCGGCGGGGGCATCTTGAATTCCGGATCGGGATCGGTGATCAGCAGGTAGAGTTCCGATTCCATCGGCTCGCCGGGCACGAGCAGGGCGGAATCCTCGCGGATGGCGGCGAGATCCATGATGTTGCCGAAGCCGCCCTTGGGACGGGCGCGGGCGGAGTCGTGGCAGTCGGCGCAGCTGCGCTCGAAAATGCTCAGGACGGTCGGTACCAGCCCGGCGGCGGTTTCCCGGGAGCGTTGCTCGGCGGCGGCGACGAGCGTGCGGTGAACCGTCGCGTCGGGGACTGCGGCGGGCGCGGGCGACTCGGCGAGCCCGGCGGACTCGGCTGGTTCAGTCGAATCGGCGGAATCGGCGGCCACCGCGACGAATGGCGCGAGGGCAAGGAGCGCCAACGGCAGCAGGCGACGGAAAATATTGGAAAATCGAGTCATGGAGATGAAACTACAAAAACAGGTTCAGCTACCCTCCATGCTTTGGATCCTTGGTTTTGGCGAACCGGAAAAGTGTATCGGCGCTTCGCCAGTATTTGGTGGGAAGCAGGGCGATCAGGATGAAGAGGAGTTGGCTGGTCCAGAAAAACATCAGCCAGAAGTGCCCGGAATCGGTGAAGCCGTAGCTGTGGAGGCCGATGCCGAGCTGGTTGGTCCCGAACCAGCTCCAGGCGGTGATCATGGCGCCGACGATGGTGAGAATCATGAGGCCGCGCTCGCGGACGATGCCGGCGACGCGGGCGTGGACGATCAGGGCCACCCAGAGGACGATCATCAGAGCCCCGTTTTCCTTCGGATCCCAGCCCCAGAAACGCCCCCAGCTCTGGTCGGCCCAGACCCCGCCGAGGAAGGTGCCGATAAAGGTCAGGATCAGCGCGAAGGCGAGCAGGCCGTAGGTCATCTGGACGAGGGTCTGGGCGGCGGAGCGCCGGAAGCCCGGGAAGAAGACTCCCCGCACGATGTAAACGATGGCCAGCACCCCGGCGACGAACATGGGGGTGTAGCCGAGGGTGATGGTGACGACATGGGTCGCCAGCCAGAAGTTCGAATCGAGCACGGCGCGCATGGCCTCCATGGTGTCGCCGGTGTTGTCGAGCCCGTGCGCGATGATGAGGGTGCAGAAGCCGACGCTCGCCGCGATGAGGTTGCCGAAGCCGTTGCGATAGGTTTGCTCGAGGAGCAGGCCCAGCCCGCAGGCGGCCCAGCCGATGAAGACGGCGGACGAGTAGAGATTGGTGACCGGGGCCGGTCGATCCATGATGATCATGCGCGCCAGGAGCGCCGCGCTGTGCAGGATAAAGGTCAGCAAAAGCAGCCAGAAGGCCGACTGGCGGAAGCCCTCGCCAGCGCCCTCCCGCCGGGCCAGCGCGGCGAACCAGCCGAAAAAGATCAGCAAGAGTCCGCCCAGGTAGAGCACCGACCCGGCATAAAAGGGCGCGGTGCGGTTGAAGGTTTCCTCCAGTTGGATGCGCCCCTGCGGCGCGTGTGCGGCGGTGGCGTCGCGGAGCGAGGCGACGGCCGCGTTGAAGGCGGTGGCATCGTCCCCGTGATAGGCCAGTATCAGGTCGGCGTAGTATTGGACGGAATCCGGAACCGCCCCGGTCTGGACGGCGTTGAGCAGTGCGCCCCCCAGCGTCTTCCACCGCTCGCCGGCGACGGTCTCGTCGGTGGCGGTCGCCGGGTCCGGGGGCGGTACGACGGCGATCCGGCCCTGTGGTTCGGCCAGGAATTGGACGGTCTGCATGACCGTGCGCAGCATTCGCAGGAAGCCTTCCTCTTCGGGGGAGAGTTCGGCATTGGCCTGCTGGCGGGCGAGGTTGCGGGCGGCGGCGCGGAGAATCTCGTTCCAGTTCTGGTAGATCTTCGTCAATTCGATGGCGTCGATATCGGTGCGGTTGATTCCGGTGTGAAAGGAGCCGACGAGTTGGTTGTAGCGCTGGACTCCGTTGAGAAGCTTGACCAGCTGCTGCTGGTAAACGCTGTAGTCGTCCGAGTTCTCGGGGAGGGTGCCGATGATCTCGTTGATCCCATCGAGGGTGGGCAGCAGCTGGGCGTAGCTGAAGTATTTCTCGCCCGCGGGCAGGTCGAAGAGCGAGATCACCTCGGGATGGTCGATGCGGAACACGGGAAGCTCGGCGGCTTCGGCCGGCTTGCCCATGTTCCACAACAGCCAATCGATGGCTTGCAGCTTTTCGCCGCCGGGGCCGGGCACCGACTCCCGGCCGCGCAGGATGCGGAGGGAGGTGCGGGCGACGGTGTCGATGGGCATCAGGCGTCCGTCGAACTGCACGGGAGTCTCGGCGAATTCTTCAACGTTCAGGCCGCTGTCGCGGTGGACGGGCTTGAGGCTGATCGGATACAGCAGCAACACGAAGAGCGCGGCTCCGACTGCGGCGAACGGCCACCGCCACGGCTTGCGGGAGATGGGCCGGAGCACGAGAAACACGATCACCGGCAGGGCGATCATTCCGATCAGAAGGTAACTGATGATCAAGGCCATGGTGCGAAAGGGGTCAGGAGTTGGCTTGGGAGCGGGCGGCTTTGCCCCGGGTTGCGGCTGGCTCGTCCGTCTGGCCCGGGTGACGCGCATTCGTGAAACGGACCAGTCTCAAAATAAAGTGAAGAATCAGGCCGAGGCCGACGACGGTGATGCTGACATAAGGGAGGATCCGGCTCGGATTGCGGACGACCTGCAACACCGAGGTCTGGTCGTCGTTGGCGAAAGAGGCCTGGTAAAAGGTGTGCCCGGCGTAGCGCAGCGGATTGTTCATCGAGATGCGGATGTCGCGTTTCTCACCCGTCCGCGGGTTGTCGAGAACCACCTGGCTGGCGAACTCGGCGGGGATGTTGGTATTGGGATGGCGGCGATGGGTGAAGTCCTCGAGAGCGAGGGAAAAAGGCAGGTATTCGCGGGGAAAACGCAGCTCGAACCGGTAGGTGTTTCCGTCGTGCGCGAAGGTCTGGGGGGCGATAGCGGGGATGAGGTCCAGGGCAGTGCTCAGCAGCCAGGTTCCGAGCGGTTCGCCGTCGGCCTCCACGCTGGCGACGGCGCTGGCAATGTTGCTTTCGTTGTGCCGGTAGGTCGGCTTTTGCTCGACGGCGGCCACTCCGTCCGCGGCGAGTCCGCGCCATTGCTCCGGAGGAATCCGGACGGGCTCGTCACCGGGCTCGTCGCCGGGCAGCGGGACGAGCAGGATAGCGTCCTCCCCCAGCAGCGCGGCGGCTCTCTCCGAGGCCTCCCCGCTGTCGCTGTCGGCGTCGCCGGCCGCGGCGCTCTCCATCCGGATCAGCCGCGCCCGTCCTTCGATCAGGGAATTGACCACCAGATCCTCGATCCGGACGGTCACACCAGTGCCGGGAAAGCGGATGGTTTCCCCGCGTTCCAACGCCGCTCCGGGGACAACGTGGTGGGTGTCTTCGTCCTCGCCCACCCGCACGAGCGCCAACTCGCTGCCGCGAATGGCGGTCAGGTGCCGCACGGGCCCGCCCCCTTCATCGAGGCTCATTTGCCACTCGCGCTGGAGGGCGCTGCCGAGAAAGCCGGAGACAATCAGCAGAATCAGACCCCCGTGGATGAGGATGATGCCGCTGCGCCGCCAGCCGGGGCGGTAATAGCGGAAATGCGCGCAGACCAGATTGATCGAAAGCAGAGCGCCGAGGAGGAATCCGCCGGGCAGCGGGAGAACCAGAAACTCCAAATTCTCGGGATAGGTCTTCAGAACGACCAACGAGAGCAGCGAGACCACCGGCGAAAAAACCACCCAGCTGTGGAAGTAGCGCTCCTGGGTATGATAAATCCCCCAATTGGCCTGGTCGAGGGTGCCGAGCAGCACCAGCAGCGTCGAAACGGCCAGCAGAATCACCGTCAGCCGCAACGAACCGAATATGTGGAAGATTTTTTTCACCGATGAAAAATCCTGTCCAGTTCCTCACGCATTGCAAGTCGATCCGATCAATTTTCCGGCCATGGCGCAGGCGGTCGCGAAGTTGGCGGTGTCGGCCTTGCCCTGCCAGGCGATATCGAAGGCGGTGCCGTGATCGACGCTGGCGCGGATGATCGGCAGGCCGATGGTGATATTGACCGCATCCGCGAAGCCGTGGAGCTTCATCGGGATGTGCCCCTGATCGTGATACATGCAGACCACCGCGTCATACTCGCCCTTGGCCGCCTTGAGAAAGAGTGTGTCGGGGGCGATGGGACCGTGGGCGTCGATGCCGCGCTCCCGCGCCCGCTCCACGGCCGGCCCGATGGCTTCGATGTCCTCGCGCCCGAAGGCTCCATGCTCCCCGGCGTGGGGATTCAAACCGGCCACGGCGATACGGGCGCGGCCCCGCAACCGGGTGGTGGGTGCCACGCTCAGCTCGATCACTTCCAGCACCCGCTCGGTGGTGACCCGCCGAATCGCCTCGGCGAGCGAGACATGCGTGGAGACGTGGGTGACGATCATCTTCGGCGAGGCGAGCATCATGGTGTAGCGCTCGCTCCCGCAAAGACCGGCGATGAGTTCGGTATGCCCCTGAAAATCGGGATGAGCGCCGCGGCTGGCCTCCTTGTTGATGGGCAAGGTGACAATGCCCGCAACCTTGCCCGCAAGCGCGTCGAGCGTGGCCTGCCGCACATACTCCACCGCGGCCGCGCCGCAGGGGCCGCTGATCCGGCCGACCGTGATATCCCCGCGCCGCAACAACCCGGCGTCGATGACCTTGAGGGCACCCCCTGCCGCCGCCTCCTCCGGCCCGGCCACCGCCTGGATAGCGACGTCCAGCCCCAGCGTTTCGCGGCACAGCTCGAGGGCCGGCAAATCGCCGTAGGCGACCGCTCCGGCGGGGAGCGTGCCCGCCGCGGCGGTGCGCAATAAAATCTCGGGGCCGACGCCGCAGACGTCGCCGATGGTGATGGCCAGTGGTTTTTCCATATTCTTCAAGGGATTTCGAGGAGATCGGGCGGGCCCATGCCGCCGGATTTCGTGGTTAGAGTAAAGACCCGACTTCCCCCGCCCTCAACCGGGAACCGCAGAATTCCCATCCCGGGAGCGGGGCTGCCCAGCACATGTGCCGTCCGCAGACCGAGGGCATGGACCAGTTGGGTCGCCGTCTGCCCGCCGAAGACGAGGCAATCGGGAAAACCCGTTTCGCGGATCACTCCGGCTGCGGTTTCGGCGAGGCATCGTCCGAGTTCGCCATGCGCGGCCGGGGTCATCTCGCGGCGGGGTCCGGTGTGGACGAGCACCCGTTGCCCCCGCGCCAGCGCCTCCCGCGCCCGTCGGCGAAGGCTGGAGAAATCCCCGCCTTGCGGGGCGACAATCCACTCGGCGGCCCCGTGGATTCGAGCCAGTTCCAATTGCTCCAGCGAGCGCGGATGCATGCTGCCCGAAACGACGAGCGAGGGCGCGCGCCACGACAATTCCGGTCGCGGCCCGCCGCGCCCCGCCATCTCCGGCAGGTGCTTGGCGAATCCTCCGGGGCCGGCCAGCAGGAGGGGGCCGGGGATCGACGCGAGTCGCCCGGCCACCCGCTGCAGATCCTCCTCCGTCTCGCCGTCGAAGACATGGCAACCCGGCGCGAAGGTTGCGGGAAAGTCCCCGCGCCGGATCGCGGCGAGCGGGTGCAGGCGCACCGCTTCGCCAAAGGCCGGACGCACCATCTCCAAAACCGAGCTTTCGGAGACGGGACTCTCCGGATCCCGCGCGAAAGCGGTGGCCGCCACCGGCACCCCGTCCACCAGCAACACGCCATCGCGGACGGTGCGCCCGGCCTCGGGCATCGCGGGCACATAAAAAACGGGCCGCTCCGGCCAACGCCGGGCCAACGCCCGCAGCTCCGCCGCGATATTGCCGCGCAAAACCGAATCGGTCTTCTTGTAGATCATGGCCGGTACGGCCCCGGCCCATCCATCCAGCACGTGCCGCACCCGC
>CAZDRT010000056.1:0-8165 GCA_964507815.1 uncultured Puniceicoccaceae bacterium | reverse complement strand
CCGCACCCGCGGCCTCCCCGGGTTCTCCGCAGCCGGTGGCAAGAATCACGCTCCAGCCATCGCACACGGCGGGGGCGCTCGAATCCACCGCCCCGGTCAGATCATCCGCCAGCAGCAGGCAAGCGGTTTCCGTATTCATTGAACGGGTGATCGAAATGCAAAGATGCGCCAAACATAGCCCGAGTTCTAAAACCACCGAATTCCGCTATAAAGAACTTTGCCGAACGGAACTACTCCGTCTGGTCTCGTAGTAGAGCGGGCTTGCCCCTCGACCCGCAAACCGCGCGGTTCCGGAAAACGCCGAACCCTTCCAAACCGATACCAGGCCTGCGGAACATCTTGCCCCGTTATCTCTGCCGCCGGGGATCGGACGGCAAGCCATCCGACCACGCTTGTTCCGGCCCACATCCAATGAATTTTTCCAGGCCCTTGGCCTGGGTGAGCCCCTTTTCGGCGTGAGCATCCGCGATCGTTCCGCATCAATATTCGCCATCATCCAGCCAGCGCAGGCCGATGATCCGTAGTTTCCGGCCTTCCGGCGAGACGGGGCGAAATTGTTCTGTGGGATCGGAGGGATTTGCGGCTTCGACGGGCTCGATCACCCTCTGGACCACGGCCTCGATCCGGGCGGTTGCGACGACACGACCGTGCCCGTCCACCTCGTCGCCGTAGGCCCGCACGAGAAAGGTATCCCCGCGCGCGGCGAGGGCCGGGCCGATCATGGCCAGCAGCCCGATGAAGGGATCGTAATCGGTGGCGATGAAATCGTTGTCGTTCTGACCGCTGCCCGAGGAGGTCTCCGTGCGCGCTTCGCCCCAGGGGGAGCCCGCGTCGCCTGAGCCGGCCGGGGGCGCGAGGCGGCGGTTGACGAAGTCGGCCACCGAGTAGAAGGGTCCGCGCAGGCGCACCTCATCGACGATGCGCTCGGCGAGGTCTTCGATCATGGCGTCCGTCAGGTAGCGGAAGCCGTCGAGCAGTTTCGTGTAGTCTTTTTTCTGCGAGGTGGCGCCGATGTCATCTAATTTTTGGGTGGCTTCGGTGAATTCAATGCTGTCCCCGATCGGATCGAGGCTGCGGCTGATCGGGGTGGACGAACCGGCCAGGGCGAAGCGCACGTAGGGCGAGGTGTAGGAACCTACTTTATCGGAAAAAATATCCGCCGTCCAGCGAAGCTCGCGGTCCAGGCCGAATTCGGCCCCCGCGCCGGGGCCTTTGCCGCCCTTGATCGTCATGACCGGCCACCAGGCCGAGGCGGGAAAGGCGGAGTCGAAGTCGTTGACCAAATCCAGGCGCTGGTTGGGTGTCCGGTTCCGCTTTTTTTCAGTTGCCAAAATTCAAAAACTCCAAAAGAAACGACCTACCATGACTCGCCGTACTTTGCTTTGGAGGCCGGGGTTCCGAAAACGGTCGGAGCAGTCTTGCCGTTCGTGCGGTTGGGGGCGGCTCTTGCGCGGGACTACTCGTTCCCTGCTGTGGATCTGCGCTGGTGCGATGTCTTTGTCCGCCGCCGCGGAGCCCGGGCAGCCGCTGACCTGGTCGGAGCGGGAGAACATCCTCTGGCGGGTGGATCTGCCGGGCACGGGCTCCTCCTCGCCGGTCGTGTGGGACGGGCGGATCTACCTCACCGGATACCGGGGGTTCGCCGAGCGGCTGTTCCGGGACAACGCCGCTTTCCGGAAAGCCGAATACGATCCGGGCGACATGAGCGATCTGGTGTATTTCGTCCAATGTCGCGACTGGGAAACCGGAACGCTGGTATGGGAGCGCGAGATTCCGGCCACGGCTCCGCGCCAGCCCTTCAGAAAGTTTCTGGTCTGGCACGGCTACGCCTCCTCCACGCCTTGGGCCGACGAGACAGGCATCTACGCCTTTTTCGGGCCCGAGGGCGTCTTCGCTTTCGACCATGCGGGAAGCCTGCGTTGGCGGCGCGATCTCGGAAAAGACCTCCATCCCTTTGGCTCGGCGGGCTCCCCGGTTCGCCGAAACGACCTAGTGTACGTGAACGCCAGCATTGAGAGTGGCACCCTCTACGCGCTGGATGCGACGAGCGGTGAGACCGTCTGGCGGGCGGAGGATATCCTCGAGTCCTACGCGCGTCCGGTTTTTTGGGAGGACCGCCTGATTCTGCCCGATCGCGGCTCGTTACGCGCCTTCGACGCCCGCGGCGGCAAGCTCCTATGGAAGCGAAATGCCATCCAGGACTACATTTGCCCGACTCCCGTCGTCGCGCAGGGACGGATCCACCTGATCGGCGGACGCGGCAATACCGCCATGGCTTTCTCACCGGAAGGCGACGAGCTTTGGAGGACCCGCCGCGGCTCCAACGTCAGTTCTCCCGTCTTCCACGAAGGACACCTCTATTTCGCCAACGAGCAATCCGGTGAGTTGTATGCTTTGGAGGCCGCGTCCGGCGAGTTGGTGCATGAACTCCGCCTGCCCGCCGACGACGACGATTATTCCCCGATGGTTTACGCCTCCCCCGTGCGGATCGGCGAGCACTTTTACTGGCTCACCCGCGAGCATGGAACTTTTGTCACCACGACCGAACCGCGGTTCGAGATTGTGGGACGAAACGTGATCGCCGATGACCCATCCATCCGCAACGCGACCCCCACATTCAGGAACGAACGCCTGCTCTTGCGCAGCGGCAACGCCCTCTACTCCATCGGCGCACGCCGGGGCGATTAAGGGCTTGTCCGCGTATGAGGAATGCCGTCATAGATTCGTTGTTCCCATGCCCGCTCCAGACTTCCCGCTCCCCACCGCCCACATTCCCCTCTGGCAGAACCCGGAAATCACCTCCGGGAACAAGCTGTCGCCGCGGGCGACGCTCTACCCCTTTCCCGACGCCGAATCCGCCCGCTCGACCGACCCCGACCATTGCGGCAAAGCGGGAAAATTCCTCCTACCACGAAACCAAAAACCGGAGGCTGAAGACGGCTCCGGCCAGAACGAGCGCCCCGCCGCAGACCAGGCGCAGGCGCCGCGGCCAGGGGCTGGCCGGTTGGAGCGTGCGGGTGAGGTTCACGCCGCCCAGGAGCAACCCCGCCGTTACCAGGATGGGCAGAGCGGTGCCGAGCGCGTAGGCGACCGGCACGAGCAGCCAAACCTCGCTGCGGGCCGCTTGCAGCAGCAGCGGGCCGAAGAAAATGGCGGCGGTGGGCGGGCAGAATGCGAGGGCGAGAATGGCTCCGGTCGCGAACGAGCCGCAGAAGCGGGCGGTGCCGAAGGATTTCCAACGCGGGGCGCGGGTGCCTTTACCGCCGTCGCCCGAACGGGTGCTCCTGTCGAACAGCCCGAGGATCACGCCGCCCGCCAGCATGAGGGCCGGCCCCAGCAGCCATGCGCCGAGTTCCTCGGCCCGGTGGGCCAGGACGGTGCGGGATATCCAGCCCGCCAGCAGGGCGAGCAGCGCATAGACCGAGGTCAGCCCGGCCACGAAGCCGAGCATCACCCGGCGGGTTTGTCCTTTGCCTCCGGACATGCCGCAGAGGTAGGCCAGCGCGGAGGTGTTGATGGCGAGCGGACAGGGGTTGAGCGTGGTGAGCACACCCAGCCCGAATGCCGAGGCCGCCGCAACGAGGGTCTCATACATCATGGCAGGAACTCCCGCAGGGCCTCTCCCAGGGTGGCGTCGAGTGCCTCCGGGCGATAGGCGACCGGCCACGCTTCCTCCACCACCCGGCCCTCGATGATCTCCCCGTCCCGGACGCGGAAAAACACGACCACCGAGCCGAACGCATCGTGGTCGAGCTGAAAGCGCCGCGCCACCGCCGACTGCGTTCCGATCTCGCGGAACCCGATCGCCGCCCCGGCGAGCACCGGATCCTCGGCGGCGAGCACCCGCCCGATGCCGCCTTTGAGCGATTCGCACAGCGGGCAGGCCGCGTCGCTCCGGAACAAGGCCACGACCACCGCGTCCGCATCCGGCTCCAGCCCGAGCATGACGTGGTCGGCGGGGGTACCCGGCCCGCCGGCGCAAAAGCGAATGCCCCCCAGCACGAGCACGAGCACGATGAAGGCCGCCAGCCCCCACGCCAGCGGACGCCGGAACTTCGCGCTCAACGCCTCCGGCAGCGGAGGACTGGTGGCGGCATGGTCGAAGTAGTGGCGGATCATCGGGCAAGGGGCGGATCGTCACTCGGCGTTTTTCCTGATCATGCAGAGCATCATCTTGAATCGCCCGTTCGCCTTGAGCGCGTGCGGGATGTTGGCGGGCATGAGGATGGATTCGCCCTGCGACAGGTCGCTCGGCTTGCCGTCGATCCGGATGGTGACGCTCCCGTCGAGCACCGTGACGAAGGCGTCGAAGGGGGCGGTGTGCTCGGTCAGTTCCTGTCCCTCGTCGAAGGCGAAGGTGATGATCTTTCCGTTCGGTTGCTTGAGCAGTTCCCTGCTGACAATCGCATCGCTCTGATAGTCGATGCTGTTACTGAGGTTGAGTTTTTCCGAGTTCATATTGGCTGGGTGTTTTTCAAATCAGTGGTCGCACTTGGTGGCGGGATTGAATTGGAAGGCGTCGGGCCGACCCATGAACTTGCCTTTGGCGGTGAGGGTATCGACGAGCTGCGCGGCATCCATGCCGCCGCCCGAACAGATGTGGAAACGCGCCCGCGGGCCGAACCTTTCGTGGATCGCCTGGATCAGGGACTCGCGGGAAAAGTCGTGCCCGCGCTCGGTCATCATCCGGAGGACTTCGTGTCCGTGAATTTGTTCTTCGGTATTGGTGTTCATAATGATTTTTGGTGTGGTTTTCGTGTGGGTGATGGGGTTGAAACGCCGGGTTATGAGGCCAGCAGCGCTGCAAGATCGGCTTCCGGCGTCGTGATCGGCTGTATTTGATAGGTGTCGACGAGGTATTCGAGAACCCTGGGCGTGATGAATGCGGGAAGGGTCGGCCCGAGGCGAATGTTCTTTATCCCAAGATACAGGAGTGTCAGCAAAATGGAAACCGCTTTCTGCTCATACCAGGAGAGCACCATGGAGAGGGGCAGTTCGTTGACGCCGCAATCAAAAGCCTTGCCGAGTGCCAGCGCGATCTGGATGGCGGAGTAGGCGTCGTTGCACTGGCCGACGTCGAGCAGACGCGGCAGACCTCCGATGGCACCGAGCTTTTGGTTGAAGAAGCGGAATTTGCCACAGGCGAGGGTCAGCACGATGGAATCGTCGGGCGTGAGCCGGACGAACTCGCTGTAGTAATCGCGCCCGGAGCGGGCGCCGTCGCAACCGCCGACGAGGAAGAAGTGCCGGATTGCGCCAGCCTTGACCCCTGCCACGATCCGGTCGGTGGCCCCGAGGACCGCCTTGCGGGCAAAACCCGTCGTGACGCAGCCTTTGTCGCAATCATCGGAAAACCCCTCCATGCCCGATGCCATCTCGATGACGGCCGAGAAATCGTCTTCGGGCACATGCCGCGCACCCGGCCAACCGACCAAGCCGGTGGTGAACACGCGGGCGGCATAATGCCCGGCGGGGCGCTGGATGCAGTTGGTGGTGAAGATAACCGGCCCCGGAAAATCGCCCAGCTCCAGACGCTGGTTCTGCCAGGCGGTGCCAAAGTGCCCGTAAAAGTGCGGATATTTTTTCAAGCCGGGATAGCCGTGGCAGGGCAGCATCTCGCCGTGGGTGTAGATGTCGATCCCCTTGCCCTCCGTCTGGCGGAGCAGCGTTTCCAGATTCCCCAGGTCGTGCCCGCTGATGAGGATGCATTTGCCCTTGCGGTGGCCCAGCGGCACCTGCGTCGGGACGGGGTGCCCGTAGTGCCCGGTATTGCCCGCGTCGAGCAGTTCCATCGCCCGCAGATTGACTTCCCCGCACTTGAGCGCGAGCGCCACCCCCTCCTCGAGCCCGACGCCGCTGGTGTCGAGTGCGATCAGCGCCTCGTGAACGAAGTCGATCACCACCGGATCGGAACAGCCGAACTTGCTGGCGTGCTCGGCATAGGCGCAGAGTCCCTTGAGTCCATAAAGCAGAATCTGCTTGAGCGAGCGGATGTCCGGATCCGCATCCAGATTCTCGATCAGGTTGAGCGCCCTGCCCTGCCCGGCCAGCTCGGCATCGTCGCCCGCGGGCACGAAGCTCAGGCAATCGCCGCAGGCGGCCACCGAGCCGCCATGCTCGGCAACGCGGACGGCGAGCCGCTCCCGGCGGACGACGATTTCCCGGATCAGAGCCGTCAGGCGAGCCGGATCGAAGTCCACATTGGTGAGGGTCGTGAAAACGCCCTTGAGCACCAGGATGTCGAGTTCCTCATCGCGCAAATTGAGCCGATGGGCCTCCCGCGCCCAGTAAGCCAAACCTTGCAGACTGTGGATGAGCGCGTCCTGCAGCCCCGCTACGTCTTCGTTCTTTCCGCAGACTCCACTGGCCTCACAGGCGACGCCGCGGGCGGTTTGTTCACATTGATTACAAAACATGGTGTTTCTTCGTTGGTGGTTATTAGTGATGGGTTTGATTTCCCGCAGAGTGTAACCGAACCGCCGCGCGTTTTCCTTGATCCAAGTCAAGAACTGCGTCATTTCTCAAAAAAATTCCCGTCGCGTCCGCCCCCCCCCCGCCAACGAGCATGAACGACCACAAAACCATCCTCTCCCGCTGCAGCCTGTTCGAGGGACTGGAGCAAGAAGACATCGACTCCCTGGCCGCCATTTGCTCGGAGAAAAAGCTGGCGCACGGCGAAATGATTTTCATTGAAGGAACGCCCGCCCAGGGCTTCTACCTGATCGCCGAGGGGCGGGTGAAGATTTTCAAAAGTAACGCCGAAGGCAAGGAAATCATCCTGCATGTTTGCGGGCCGCAGGAGTCATTCGCGGAGGTGCCGGTCTTTCATGGAACACTCTATCCGGCCTCGGCGAGCGCCATCCGGAACTCGCGTCTGCTCTGCCTTCCGCGCCGGGAACTTGCCGATACGATCGCCCGGAATCCGGCGCTTTCGATGAATATGCTGGGCAACCTCGCCCGCAAACTGCGCCGCTTCAACAGCCAGATCGAGAACCTCGCGCTCAAGGAGGTACCGGCCCGGATCGCCTCGCACCTGCTCTACCTGTCGCAGGCGCAGCAGCACTCCGACCGCGTGACCCTCCGGCTCCCCAAGGGCCAGCTCGCCAACCTCCTCGGAACCTCCCCGGAAACCCTCTCCCGCGTCCTCGCCCGCCTCTGCGAGTCGGGTGCCATCGGCATGGACGGAAAAGAAATCACCATTCTCGACCACGCCCAACTCCGCGAACTGGCGGGATCGCCGGGGGATTTTTATTTTGACTGATTTGTCCATCCCCACAAAGGTCCTGTTCAGAGGCTCGCCGTGGCTCTGGTGAACCGCGGAGCCAGATTCGTAGGGCCGTCGCTTGCGGCGTGCCGCTTTTCGTAGGGCTGCGTGCGCGCGTGCCGCTCCCGGGGAACCGAAAACAGGCGGCCCATCGCTGAAAAAAGTAGAGAGACTTGTGTATAGACGGGCCCCCTGTACAGGGTAACACTTGGATTTTCGGATATAGGGCGTGGTCGGATCGGCTTGCCGTCCGATCTTGTTCGGCCTCAAATTGGCCGCAACGGATCGGGGGCCAAGGCCACCCGACCACTTTTGAAAGCGAAAGATTGGGTGTTACACGGCACTAGCCGCCGCATTGCGGGGAAGAGAGTGGAAGGCCACGGAATGAATTCGGCGGCGCGGGAATCTTTCGGAAGCGCATCGGATCCTTTCGGATGTATCGCGGGGGCTGAGGACAGCCGCCCTCCCTCACTCCGATCCCAGATCCGGTGTGGCGCCCTTTTTGATCCCGGTGTACCGGACTTCCTGCCCGCTGAGGAGTACCCCGTTTGACGCACTTCGCTAACGATCAGGGGGGGTAATCATGGAAACTTGAACTGCCCCCCCTCCGGCTGTTTCTCCGATTACAGTCCGATATCCTTCAGTAAATCGGAGGGTTTCAGTCCCAACGCCCGGGCGACTTGGAAGAGTTTGAAGACGGTGATATTCTGGCCCCCGCGTTCGATGGTCCCCATGTAAGCCCGATGAATTTCGGCCCGCCATGCGAGTTCGTCCTGGCTCAAGTCGGCGTTTTCGCGGCGGTTGCGAACGGCCCGGCCAAGCCGGGTGGCTATTTTTTTACAGGCCCTTAGTTGGAAACTTTGTGAACCACCATAATCGAGACGATGATGCGCTAGCGTGG
>CAZDRT010000055.1:0-18048 GCA_964507815.1 uncultured Puniceicoccaceae bacterium | reverse complement strand
CATGCGACTTCGTAGTTGGATGACTTTAGTCGTCCAACCCGAAGCGGCTTGGCGGGAAAGACATTCCCTTGTGTCGGCAGACCACTCGAAAATGGGGAAAATCCCTTCCATTGCTCCACGCAGTTGTGGTTGCACCCGATGCCGGCCCGGGTTGATCTAACGGTTTGACTTGCGATTCAAGAGTCCTTTGCCTCGTTCTTCCCATCTTACCATCCAACCTACCAAAACCCATTCTCATCATGGCTATTGCGAACTCCATCATCGACACCGTCGGCGGCACGCCGCTCGTGCGCATCAACAACCTTACGAAGGACGTGGACGCGGAAATCCTTCTCAAGTGTGAATTTTTCAACCCGCTCGCCAGCGTTAAGGACCGGATCGGGCGGGCCATGATCGAGGCAGCCGAGAAAGATGGCAAGATCAGCGGGGATAGCATCGTCATTGAGCCGACCTCCGGCAACACCGGGATCGCGCTCGCCTTTGTCTGCGCGGCGCGGGGCTACCGGCTGATTCTTACGATGCCGGACACCATGTCGATGGAACGCCGGGTTCTTTTCCGGATGCTGGGTGCCGAGCTGGTTCTCACCCCGGGGGCGAAGGGCATGAACGGGGCCATCCTCAAGGCGCGGCAGCTCGTCGATGAATACGGCGACAAGGCGTTCATGCCCCAGCAGTTCGAAAACCCCGCCAACCCCGAGGTCCACCGCCGGACGACGGCCGAGGAAATCTGGAATGATACGGAGGGGAAGATCGACGCGTTTGTGGCCGGGGTCGGCACGGGCGGCACGATCACCGGGGTTTCCGGCGTGATCAAGGGCCGAAAGGATCTGCACACGGTCGCGGTCGAGCCGACGGCCAGCCCGGTGATATCCGGCGGAAAGCCCGGCCCCCACAAAATCCAGGGAATCGGTGCCGGATTTATCCCGGGCAATTGCGACACCGCCCTGATCGACGAGGTGATCACCGTGTCCAACGAGGATGCTTTCGAAACCGCCCGGCAGTTGGCTCTTTCCGATGGAATTCTGGGCGGAATCTCTACCGGGGCGAACGTTTTTGCGGCGATGGAACTCGCGAAAAAGGACGGCATGGCCGGAAAGCGCATCGTAACCGTCGGGTGTAGCTTCGGGGAACGGTACTTGACGACCCTTCTCGCCAGCAAGGCACTGGAAGAGGCGCAGAACCTCGCCACGTCGGAACTGCCGGACTGATACCGACCCTACAGCTTGCGGACGATGGAGGTGGCGACCCCTTGGACGATGAGTTCATCGACCGGGTACAGTTCGGGGTAGGCCGGGTTTTCGGCCTTGAGGTAGGGGAGGTGGCCCCGTTTCCGGACGAAGCGTTTGAGGGTGGTCTCGCCGTCGATGAGGGCGGCCACGATGTCGCCGTCTTTCGGCTCCCGGGCCTCGACGACCACGGTGTCGCCGTCCTCGATGCCCGCGTGGATCATCGACTCGCCCCGGACCCGGATCGCGAAGGTGCGCCGGTGGCGGCGCTGGCGCGCGGTGAAGGAGTCCACCTGGAGCGTGTCGATCTGGCCGCCGGATTCGACCCGGTCGGGATAGCCGGCGGCGATGTTGCCCATGACGGGGATATCGACCACGTCGAGCAGGTTTTTGTCGTTGGGCGAGGCGTCCTCCGGGATGCGGAGCCGGAAGGCGCGGGCGTGGTGGGCCTGGCGCTCGAGGAAGCCTTTCCGCTCGATCGCCCGGAGGTGGCCGACCACCGCGTTCGTGCTCTTGAAGCTGAATTCCTGCTGGATTTCCCGGATGCTCGGCCAGTAGCCCTGCTCGATGGAGCGGTCCTGGATGAAGGTGAGAATCTGCTGTTGGCGGAAGGTTAGTTCTTTCATGGTGTACGGAATAATACCTGTACGCGCGGTCATGTCCAGTGGAAAATGTTTGAATTTCGCGGAAGGAACCGGGAAGTTGTTCCGATGTCAGATGTCCGAGTGAGATTCGCGCCAAGCCCGACCGGGTTTTTCCACATCGGCAGCGCCCGGACGGCGCTGTTCAATTGGTTGTACGCCCGCCATTGCGGGGGAACTTTCGTCCTGCGGATCGAGGATACCGACCGCGCGCGGAACACGACCGAGGCCCTGCGGGTGCTGCTCGACGGGATGAGGTGGCTCGGGCTGGATTGGGACGAGGGTCCGGAGGTGGGCGGGCCGCGCGGGCCCTATTTCCAGAGCGAGCGCGGCGACATTTACGAGGCGGCGGTCGGGCGCCTCGAGGCGGCGGGAAAAACCTACCGCCGGGACGGAGCCGTTTTCTACCGGCCCGAGGGCGAGCGTTACCGCGAGTTCGACGAATACCTCAAGGAGGAGGTCGAAAAGGTCCGCGGTGAACCGATTGTTTTCGAAGATGCGGTCCGGGGGCGGGTGGAACGGGTCGTGGACCGCGATTTCCCGATCGTCCGCGCCAACGGCGAGCCGGTTTTCCACCTGGTGAACGTGGTGGACGACATCGAAATGGGGATCACCCACGTCATCCGGGGCGAGGATCATCTCACGAACACCTTCCGCCACCTCGAACTGTTCCGCGCCCTCGGGGCGGAGCCGCCGGTCTTCGCCCACCTGCCGCTGATCCTCAAGGATCCGGCGGTCGGCAAGGGCAAGATGAGCAAGCGCGACCAGGGGGCGCTGATCGAGGAGTATCAGCGGCGCCATTTTCTGCCGGGGGCCGTCCGCAATTTCCTCGCCCTGCTGGGCTGGAGCCCGAAGGGCGACCGGGAGGTGCTCGCGATCGACGAAATGATCGAGGCTTTCGACTTTCCGGGCATCCAGAAGGGGGCCGCCCGGTTCGACGAGGCCAAGCTCTGGCACATGAACGGGACCTGGCTCCGGGCGCTTCCGCTCGAGTCCTACGCGTGGCTGGCCCGTCCGGTTCTCGCGGAGGCGGGGGTCGTCGGCGGGGACGCCGACGAGGATTATCTCCAGCGGGTTCTCGCCCTTTGCCGGCCGAAGCTCGATCTACTCGAAAGCCTGCCCGACTACTGCCGCTTTTTCTTCACGAGGGACTTCGCCATCGATCCCAAGGCCCGGGAAAAGGTTGGCAAAAAGGGCGATCCCGCCGCCCCCGCCGGGGAGTTGGCCGCCGCCCTGCGGGAGACGGCGCAAACCGGTGCCGCCGGTTTCGAGGAGGCCCTCGAATCAGCGGCGGAGCGGCACGGACGCAAGACCGGCGCCTACCGCCCCGTCGCGCGGTTCGCGCTGACCGGCTCGCTGGCGGGCCCCGACCTTGGCGCGATCATCGATTTGCTGGGGATAGAGGAGGCGGTCGGACGCCTCGAACAACTGGCGGCCGCGGGAGGGGCTCAGTCGTGAGCGAGACGGAAGGACGGGATTTTATCCGGCGCATCGTCGCCGACGATCGGGACGCGGGCAAGTTTCCCGACGGAGTGGTCACCCGGTTCCCCCCCGAGCCCAACGGCTACCTCCACCTCGGGCACGCCAAATCGATCTGCCTGAACTTCGGGATCGCCGCCGAGTTCGGCGGGCGCTGCAACCTGCGCTTCGACGACACCAATCCGGAGCGCGAGAGCGACGAGTTCGTCGAGTCGATCCGCTCGGACATCCGCTGGCTCGGGTTCGAGTGGGATCGCGAGTGCTTCGCCTCGGATTACTTCGAGCAGCTCTTCGAGTGGGCGCTCGCCCTGATCGACAAGGGGAGTGCCTACATCTGCGAACTCGACGGAGAGGAAATCCGGCGGACCCGCGGCACCCTCACCGAACCGGGGCGGGAAAGTCCCTACCGGGACCGCCCGCCGGCGGAGAGCCGGGATCTTTTCGAGCGGATGCGGGCCGGTGAATTTCCGGACGGATCGCGGGTTCTCCGCGCCCGAATCGATATGGCCCACCCGAATCTGAACCTTCGGGATCCCGTGCTCTACCGCATCCGGCGCGCGCACCACCACCGGACCGGCGACGCGTGGCCGATCTACCCGACCTACGACTACACCCACGGGCAGAGCGACTCCATCGAAGGGGTGACCCATTCGATCTGCACGCTTGAGTTCGAGAACCACCGGCCTCTCTACGACTGGTTCATCGCCGAACTCGGCATTTTCCCCTCCCGGCAGTACGAATTCGCCCGCCTGAACCTCGAATACACCCTCATGAGCAAGCGGAGGCTGCTCCAGTTGGTCGAGGAAGGCCATGTCCGGGGGTGGGACGATCCGCGGCTGCCGACTCTCCGCGGGATCCGCCGCCGGGGCGTGCCGCCCGCCGCGGTCCGGGAGTTCTGCCGGAGGATCGGGGTGACCAAGTTCGACTCGGTCACCGACTACGCCCTGTTCGAACACTGCGTCCGGGATGTCCTCAACAAGGAGTGTCCGCGGGCGATGGCTGTTCTCGATCCCCTCCCGGTCACGATCACGAATTTCGGCGCGGACGAGGAACTCTCGCTCGAAGCGGTCAACAACCCGGAGGACCCCGGGGCGGGAACCCGCCGAATCCCGTTCTCGAACCGCATTCTCATCGAGCGGAGCGACTTTCTCGAAGACCCGCCGCGCAAGTTTTTCCGACTCTCTCCCGGGAAGGAGGTCCGCCTCCGCTACGGCCATGTGCTTCGTTGCGACGGAGTGGAGAAGGACCCGGAGGGCCGGGTCACGGGGCTCACCGCCAGCATCGATCGCGACACCCTCGGCCGCCAGCCCGAGGGGCGCAAGGTCAAGGGGGTCATCCACTGGGTCTCGGAGCCGCACGCCGTCCCGGCGGAGATCCGGCTCTACGACCGCCTCTTCGCCGTCCCGCGGCCGGGGGCCGAAGGCGACCCCATCGCCGACCTCAACCCCGATTCCCTCCGCGTGGTCGAGGGCCGCCTCGAGCCCTCCCTCCGGGACCTGCCCCCGGGAACCCGGGTCCAGTTCGAACGAACCGGCTACTTCGCCGTCGATCCCGACTCCACCCCGGACCGCCCGGTCTTCAACCGCACGGCGACGCTGAAAGACTCTTGGGCGAAAGGGTCCCCCGCTTCCATGTAACAATGCAACGGGCGAAGACGACCGCCCTGCCTCAACCGATGAACAAGGTCCAATTCAAAAACCGCCGTGCGCTTCGATTTTCCTTCCCGCGCTTGTGGTTACACCCCCGCGAAGTCGCATGACTTTGGTCGTGCGATTCGGTACTCCCCCGTGGTCGCGGGGCTTGCCCCTCGATCCGAAGGTGGTGGTGGCCGCGGATACCACCGAACCTCTCCGGACCGACACCGGGCATCCGTGAATTTGCGAAGACGGGTCCTCAGCCGCCGCATTGCGGGGACGGGAACGGAAAGCCACCGAATAATTTCAGCGGCGCGGGAATCTTTCGGAAGTACAGCGGATCCCCCTTCCGACGTACCGCGGCGGCTGAGGACAGCCGCCCTCCCGCCTCCACACACTTGTGGTTACACCGCGCGAAAAAGGTCGATCAGAATTGCCTTTCCATCGATCCGCAGTTTCGTATATAAGTGTTCATGAATACTTTCCCGTCATGAGATGTCCGAAATGCAGTTCGACCGAAACCAAGGTCATAGATTCCCGTGTCGCGAAATCCGAGACCTCCATCCGGAGGCGTCGCGAATGCCTTTCCTGCGGCTTTCGCTTCACCACGGTGGAGGAGGTTCTGCGGGAAAACCTGCGGGTCATCAAGGTGGACCGGAGCCGGGAAGATTTTGATCGTGGAAAAATGCTCCGGGGCATCCGCAAAGCGATTGAAGGCCGCCCGGTGGAGATGGAGCGTATCGACATGATGATCGCCGACATCGTCGATAAACTCCAGAAAGAATTTTTCGACGAAATCCCCTCGCGCGCGATCGGCGAGGAAATCATGAGCCGCCTGAAACAGATTGACCAAATCGCCTATGTGCGTTTCGCCATCGCCTACAAGGATATCCGCGACATCGCCGAACTGGAACAGGAACTTTCCGTTTTGACCCGATGAAATTCCCGCCCACCGGAACCCGTCTGGCCCGTCGGCGCCTCGGCGAGGTCCGCGCCGCCCATGGATTTCTTGCCCGATTGTTTCCCGGCGCTTCGTTTCCGACCGAAGCGTTTTCCGACGCGCTCTCGTTTGCGGAGGCCCAGGCGGGCACCCGTGAGATCGTTCCCCCTTCCCAGGCCATACGGAAGCTGATCGAATGGTATGGCGGAAGTCACCCCGGGGTGATCTGCCGGATCGTCGATGCCTCCGCCCTGAACGGAGGGTTGCTGTGGCTGCAGGCCGCCTTCGATCATGTCATCCGCGAGCATCCGCGGGGGCGGCCCGTTGTGTTGTTCGTGACCGGACTCCGCGAGTGCGTGCGCCCTTCCGAACGGCGTTGGACCCGGGCCGCCGAACGGGAACGGACACAGGGGCTCTTCCTGCTCGAAGAACGAGCGGCCCGCTGGGCGAAAGAAACCGCGACTCCCGTCTCCCTGCTAGTCTCCTGAAGTGCCTTGGAGTGCCGGAGAAGGAGTCCCCCGAAGCTGCCCGTACTTTCGGTGACACCCCCCGGAAAAGCCTACCGAGTGCCGCGGTCTTGCGCCCGGGCCGCTTCATCCGGTAGAGTCCCTCCATGGCTGAGAAAACCCTCTTCGAGAAAATAATGGCCGGCGAAATTCCCGGCGACTTCGTTCACGAGGACGACCGTTGCGTCGTGCTGCGGGATATCGAGCCCCAGGCTCCGGTCCACCTCCTCGTGATTCCCCGCAAGCCCATCCCCCGGATCGGCGAGGCGGGCGAGGCGGACGAAGCTCTCCTCGGCCACCTTTTGCTCGTCGCCGCACAAATGGCCGCACGCCTGGAACTCGCGAAGGGATTCCGGATCGTGGTCAACAACGGACCGGACGGAGGCGAAAGCGTTCCGCACCTGCATGTGCATGTCCTCGGCGGGCGCAGTCTGGCCTGGCCCCCGGGCTGATTTTTCCGTCAATCTTTATTTGAGCTGGTCCCTTATTTTGGGACCATCGGGTGTCAATACATTTTGATCCGGTAACATTTTATCAATGAATTTTTTATCCGGTTACAATTTACGTTTTACATTTTCACCGCACTTCGAACCGGCCGTCTCCTCTTTTCCGCACCCTCCGGCGCAGCTCGAGCAGCATCAATGTCGAATTGACGGTCGGGGACGGTAGCCCGGTCGCCGACGATATTTGGTCCGGATGGAGGATTGCCCCGTCCCGGAGGGTGGACAGGACGGCGGATTCGTCGGGCGTCAGCGCATCGGGCGCGGAAGTGCCGCCCGCCGGATTTGCCCCGGGTGGGGCGTCTTCGGCGTCCCGCAACGGGAGTTCCTCCAGCCGCAATTCCTCGAGAATCTCCTCCGGCGAGGTAACCAGGATCGCGCCGTCCCGGATCAATTGGTGGCATCCGGCGCTCGTCGCCTGATCGATTCGCCCGGGCACGGCGAGGACGACCCGTCCCTGCTCGCCGGCGAACCGCGCGGTGATGAGACTTCCCCCGGCCAGGTCGGTCTCCACGACGAGGATGGCCCGGCACATGCCCGCGACGATGCGATTCCGCATGGGGAAAGTCTGGCGATTGGCGCGGAAGCCGAAGGGAAATTCGCTCACGATGGTGCCCTCCGCCCGGATTCGCTGGAAGAGGTCGAGATTCTCGGGCGGATAAACAATATCGGCCCCGTTGCCGAGAACCGCCACCGTGGGACCTTTCGCCTCGAGCGCACCCTCGTGCGCGGCGGCGTCGATCCCGCGGGCGAGGCCGCTCACCACGCAGACGCCCCTGCGGGCGAGACCCGCCGCGAATCGCCGGGCCGCGCGCAGTC
Organism: uncultured Puniceicoccaceae bacterium; assembly: GCA_964507815.1. Taxonomy (GTDB): domain Bacteria; phylum Verrucomicrobiota; class Verrucomicrobiia; order Opitutales; family Puniceicoccaceae; genus Puniceicoccus. The sequence continues at coordinate 10,303 of CAZDRT010000055.1, read as the reverse complement.
CGTAGAGAGTGGTCCGGCGCGAGCCGATGATCGCGACGGCCGGATCGCGGAAACACATCTCACCGAGGGCGTAGAGCCCGATCGGCGGATCGTAGATCTCGCGGAGGGGGGCCGGATAGGCGGAATCGGTTTGGCGGATAAACCCGGCCCCGTGCTTCTCGATAAGCCTCTTCTCCCGCTCCAGATCAAAATGGTCCCACCACGCGCGGAGAACCCCGGCGATCTTCGGCCCGACGCCGTCCACCCCGGTCAACTCCCTTTCGGAAGCCCCGAGGATGGCGAGGGGATCGGGCCCGAACCGGTCGAACAGCCGCCGGAGCGTGACCGGACCGAGATGGGGAATCCCGTTCAAGACGATCCATGCGTCGTCGGCGGTGCAACGATTGTTCATAAGTGTGTTTCTGCCGGAGTTTCGTCCGGTGGACGAGGACATTTATACCCCTTCAAAATCAACCGCATAAAGCGCAAATACGATCTATTACAACCACCTGGATGTCGATGTCCTCGGGGATTGCATTTCCCGGCCCCCGCGGTCATGTTCCCGGTTATGAGCACCCGCACCGCCACCATCGAAACTTCGAAGGGCGCGTTGGTCGTCTCCTTCTGGGAGGACGTCGCGCCGAAGACCGTCGAAAACTTCCGCAAGCTTGCCCGCGAAGGTTTTTACGACGGCACCGCCTTCCACCGGATCATGAAAGGGTTCATGATCCAGGGCGGGGATCCGCTGACGAAGGATTCGGCCAAGGCCCATTTGTGGGGTACGGGCAATCCGGGCTATCAAATCAAGGCTGAATTCAACAAGCGGCCGCACCGCAAGGGGGTCCTCTCCATGGCCCGGTCGGCTGATCCGGATTCGGCGGGCTCCCAGTTTTTCATCTGTCTCGAGGAATGCTCCTTTCTCGACGGACAGTACACCGCCTTCGGCGAAGTCAACTCGGGAACGGATGTGCTCGAGGCCATCGGAGACACCCCCTGTGAATTCGGGGCCGGGGGGGAAAAGAGCAAGCCCCTCGAACGGATCGAGGTCATACGGGTCGCGGCGGATTGAGTCCGCGGATTTTCCCACCGCACCCGTGGCCTTGTCGCCGCTGCGTCTGATCGTTCTGGCTTGCGTCGGGGGGCGCGCCTCGGTTTCTATCACTGGTTTTCGCGCATGAGATCCACCAAACCCACTTTCGAGACGGCATGAGCGGAGTCGTCGTAACCGGACTCGGCTTCATCACGAGCATCGGGAACACCCGGGACGAGGTGCGGGACAGTCTGCTCGCCCTCCGGTCGGGCATTGAATCGTACCCGGCGTTCGACGATCCGAAGATTCCGATCCATGTGCTCGGCACGGTGAAGGAGTTCGAGACTTCTTCGATCGATCAGGAGGACTGGATTTACCCGGCGAAATACCGGATCAACCGGGCCTTTCTGCGGAGTCTCTCCCCGCATGTTCTCTACGGGTTCTGCGCCCTGAAGGACGCGATCGCCGATGCGGGTCTGTCGGACGGGGAGATTTCCGATCCGGGAACCGGGATGTTCACCGCCTCGGCCGGGTCCACTTCCTTTTTGGTCCACCACGTCAACCACCTTCGTCAGTTCGGGGCGGAGCGGTCCCAGCCCAAGGCGATCGTGGCCTCCATCGCCGGGACGCTGAATTTCAACCTGGCCAGCCACTTCCACATCCGCGGGGCCACCTGTGGCTATGTCTCCGCCTGCGCTTCGTCGGGGCACGCTCTGGCGGCCGCCTACGAGGAAATCGCCTCCGACCGCCAGAAGCGGATGGTCGTCGTCGGCGCCGAGGACGGCAATACCGAGTGCATCCTGCCTTTCGCCGCGATGCGGGCGCTTTCCGTAAACCCGGATCCGGCCACCGCCTCCCGGCCCTTCGACCGGGCTCACGACGGGTTCGTCGGCACCGGGGGAGGGGTCGCGATGATCCTCGAGGCCGAGGATCTCGCCTCCGCGCGGGGTGCCCCGGCCTACGGACGGATGACGGGGTACGGGCAAGCTTCGGACGGATTCAGCGCCGTTCTCCCCCAGCCGGAGGGCGACGGGCTCGCGCGGGCGATGCTGAACGCGCTCGACCGGGCCGGGCTCGGGGTGGCCGATGTCGATTACGTGAACGCACACGCGCCCTCCACACCGATGGGGGATATCGCGGAGATCAAGGCGCTGCGGCGGGTGTTTCTCGAGGCGGGCGCCTCCCCGCGGATCAGCAGCACCAAGTCCCTGACCGGACACGCGCTTTCGATGGCCAGCATTCTCGAGGCGGCCATTTCGGTCCTGGCGCTCCGGGAAGGGTTTGTGCCGGGCTCGGCGAACTACGTCGATCCCGAGGAGGGGGCCGGGGACCTGAACATCCTCCGCGAGTCCGAAAAGGCGGCGATCCAGCGGCTGATCACCAACAGCAGTGGTTTTGGGGGGGCGAACGTCAGCTTGGTCTTCGAGCGGGCCTGAGGTGCCGCCGGAGTCGAAGGGTTCCCCCGGGACCTTTTCCGCGCGTTTCCCGAGCGCGTTCGTCACGGGCGGAAGTTCCGGCCTCGGACGTGTTCTCGTGGAGGGTCTCCGGGCGGAGGGGGTCGAGGTGTGGGTCTGCGGCCGCGACGGGCGGAAGATCGAGGCTTTGGGAGAGGGGGTGCGCACCGTCGAACTCGACCTGGGCCGGCGCGCGGAGGTGGACGCCTTTCTGGCGGATCCGCCCTGGCCGGAGACGCCGGTGCTGTTGGTCAATAACGCCGGTTTCGGCCAGTTCGGCGGGATCGCCGCCATTCCGGACGCCGATCTGGTGGGCCAGACGACCGCCATGTTCGAAAGCGCGCTCCGGCTCTGTCGCCGTTTTCTGGAGAACCGCCGGGAGGGTCCCCCGGCGGCGGTGGTGAATGTCTCCTCCCTGGCGGTCGAGTTTCCGCTGCCTCTCCTCCACGGCTACAACGCGGTCAAGGGCGGGCTGTCCGGATTCTCGCGGTCGCTCGCCGTCGAGTTCCCGGGCGGAGCCGGGCGACCGTTTGTCATCGACCTGCGGCCGGGTGATTTCCGGACGGGCTTCAACGACGCGGTCCTGCGCCCGTCCGGGGTGGACGGCGGGGCGGATGCCGTCTGGGACGCCCTCGAGCACCATTTGCGCAACGGAGCGGAGCCCGCCGCCATCTGGCCTCCGGTCCGCCGGGCGCTTGTGCGCGAGAGATCGCGCACCCTTCGGGTGGGCACGTTTTTCCAAGCGAGAATGGCCCCTTTTCTGGCCCGGTGTTTTCCGGAGAACCTGGTGGCGTGGGCGCACCGGCGGTATTACCGGGTGGGCCGGAAGGATTCCACGCCGGGGGGCGGCGAATGAGGATTCTGGCGATCCAGGATTACCTCCGCGTCGGGGGCACCGAGGCCCAGTTCCTCGATCTCACCGCGCGGTGGGCTGTCGGCGGACACGAGGTTCGGCGGCTGGTTTTCCGCCGCGGGGGAGGCCTCGCCGAAGCGGCGGGCGGCGGGGGGCCGAAGCCGGTTTTTCTCCAGCCGTTCGCCTCGCCGTGGAATTGGTGGGCCCCGGGGCTGGCCCGGGCGGTCCGCGAGGCGCGCCCGGACCGGATCATCTGCTTCGGGCGGAACGCGCACTGGGCTTTCGCCCGGAGCTTTCCGCAGAAACTCCACCCCGGGGTGGTCGCGACCCTGCGGACCGGAAGGCCGCTGCCCGAAGGCTACCGGCGGTTGCTCCGCGGGGCCGGGGCGGTGGTCGCCAACAGCGCTTTCGCGGCGGAGCGGGCGAGAGCGCTGGGAGTTGCCGACGAGCGGATCCACTCCATCGCCAACGGCTGCCTTCTCGCCGGTCGTCCGGTCCCTTCGCGCGCGGAAGCGCGCGCCGACTTTGGCATCGGGGAAGCGGAGATGGTCCTGCTCTGCTTGGGATCTTTCGTTCCGGGAAAGGCGCAGGAGCGGTTGGTCGATGAGTGGAACGCACTTGCTCCGGAGCGCCGCAGGGGAGCGCGCCTTTGGTTTGTCGGCGACGGACCGCGGCGCAAGGCCGTGGAGAGGCGGGCGCGCCGGAGCGCCAATCCCGACCGGATCCGGTTCTGGGGGGCGCGGAATGATCCCGGCCGGTTTCTGGCCGCCGCCGATCTGAGCGTGTCCGTCTCGCGCGAGGAGTCCTCCCCCAACGCGCTCGTCGAATCGCTCTGGCTCGGGGTGCCCGTGCTAGCCCTCGCCTGCGCCGGGGTGGGCGATCTGGTGGAGGAGGGGGTGGACGGGTTTGTCGTATCGGATTCCGGGGGCGACCGGCGCGGATTCGGCCGGAAGCTGGACGCGCTCCTCGCGGAACCGGACACCCTCGCCTCCCTGCGCGGGACCGCCGGCGGGCGGGCCCGGGAGAAGTTCGACCCCGGAGCCCGGGCCGGAGACTATCTCCGGGTGTTCGAGGGGATGGACCGGTTCTCGGAAAAAAAGGGGGGCGTCCGCCCATGATGACGGTCAGAAACCTCACCGTGCGCCCACCCGGAAAGGGACCTCCGGTGCTGCGCGACGTGAGCATGGGCTTCCGCCCGGGGGCGATGAACGCGGTGGTCGGGCCGTCGGGCTGCGGAAAGACGACCCTCGTGCGCGCGGCCGTCGGCGCCGCCGATCTGCCCGCCGAGGGAACTTTTTTATTCAACGGCGCGCCCCTCGACCGGAGGGAGGACCGCATCGGCAGGGTGGGCTACGTTCCGCAGTTCTGCGTCGCCCACCCGGACCTGACCGTCGGGGAATCGATCCGCTACAGCCTCCGCCTGCTCGACATCGCGCCCGCCGCCGCCGACCGGCGGCTCGAACACCTTCTGGCGGAGACCGGCCTCGCCGGACTGCGCGACAGTCTGGTCGGTCGGCTCAGCGGAGGCCAGTTGCGGCGGATGGCCCTCGCCCTCGAACTGGTCGCGGATCCCTCGCTTCTGTTCTGCGATGAGGTGACCGCCGGGCTCGATCCCGAATCCGAAACCGGCATTCTCGATCTGATCCGGGGACTGGTCGATGAGCAGGGGAAGACGACGGTCAACGTGATTCACAATCTTCACCACCTTCACCGGTTCGACTGGATCGTCGTGCTCGACGCCGGGCGCAAGATTTTCGAAGGCGATTTCGCGGCCTTCCGGGAGTGGTTCGACCTGGAGAACCCGGTTCTGCTTTTCCGGCTCCTCGGCGAAACCCGCGGGACCCGCGACCGGGCCGGAGAATGGCTGGCCTCGGGGATGGATCCGGCTTGGGAGGAGGAGGCTTCGGCGGGGAGGGAAGACCCGGCGGCGGAGTCCCGTCCGGGGCCGGCCGGTCCGCTGCGGCAGGCCGCCACCCTTCTCGGACGGCGCTGGCGGTTGTTTCTCCGGGACCGCGGATATCTCCTGCTGACCGGGGCCATCACCTTCGGATTTCCGCTTCTCGTGGTCATCTTCGCCCTCGACGGGATTCCCCAGCTGACCCGGCTCTCCCTCGATCCGGATCTGGGCGCCCTCGGGCGACTGCGGGGGGAACTCGCCTTCGCCAAAGAGGCCGCCGAACTCGGCTCGCTGGTCAGCAGCCTGATTCTCTTCCAGGTCGTGCTGCTCACCCTGACCGGCGGAAACAACGGCGCCCGCGAAATCGCTCCCGAAGCGGATCTGTTTTTCCAGGAGTCCCTCCGCGGCCTGCGGGCGGCCCCTTACTGCGTGGAGAAGCTGGTCTTCACCGGGTGCGTGGCCGTCGTCCAGGGGCTGGCCATGACGGTTATCGTCAAATCGGTGGTCCACTTCCCCGGGAGCCTGCTGACGCAGGCGGCGACTCTCTGCCTGGTTTCGGTGGCCCTGTCCTGGCTGGCCCTCGGCTTTTCGGCCTGGATGAAGTCGGGCGAGAAAGCCTCTCTCCTCGCCGTCTATGTGGTCGGCTTCCAACTGCCGCTTTCCGGGATCGTCCTGACTCTTCCCGAGCCTTTCACCGAGATCGTGCGCAGCGTGATCACCACCTACTGGGGCTGGTCGGCCTACCTCTCGTCCTTCCGCGATACGGGGCTCTACGACGCGGCGGTATTCGTCGGCGGCGAAGCCGTGCCCCGGGTCGGTCCGGCGCTGCTGGTTCTCTCGATCCACGCCCTTTCGGCGCTGGTCCTCGTGATCTCCGGAGTCACCCGTTTGCAGCGGTCGGGCCGTGCCGGTTGAGATACCCCCGGGCGAAATTTTCAGTTATTCCCTTGCCATTGTCCGGCCCAGCCTTTTGAACAGAACCGTTGTCCTGATATCTTCAGGATCACACGATTAAATTCGCTAATCCTAAAACAGAAAAATACCATGCCGACAAAAATCGGAATCAACGGCTTCGGCCGTATCGGAAGGCTCGTGTTCCGGGCCATCGTGGACAAAGGCCTGCTGGGCTCCGACGTGGAGGTGGTCGCGATCAACGACCTCGTCCCCGCCGACAACCTGGCCTACCTTCTTAAATACGACTCGATCCAGGGCCGCTTCAACGGCACCGTCGAGGCACCGGACGCCGACACGCTCGTCGTCAACGGACACAAGATCCAGTCGCTCTCCGTGCGCGAGGGACCGAAAGCCATGCCGTGGGGCGACCTCGGCGTCGATATCGTCATCGAATCGACGGGGCTCTTCACCCAGGACACCGCCGCCAAAGGGCACATCGAAGCCGGCGCCAAGAAGGTCATCATCTCCGCCCCCGGAAAGGGAGACGGCGTCAAGACCGTCGTCCTCGGCGTCAACGACGAGACCCTCGATGCCTCGCACGACATCATCTCCAACGCGAGTTGCACCACCAACTGTCTGGCCCCCATCACCAAGGTCGTTCTCGATGAGTTCGGCATCGTCGAAGGGCTGATGACCACCGTCCACAGCTACACCGCGACCCAGAAAACGGTTGACGGCCCTAGCATGAAGGACTGGAAGGGCGGGCGCAGTGCCGCGATCAACATCATCCCCTCCACCACCGGCGCGGCCAAGGCCGTCGGCCTGGTCATCCCCGAGGTGGTCGGCAAACTGACCGGCATGGCCTTCCGGGTGCCGACCCCGACCGTTTCGGTTGTGGACCTGACCGTCCGCACCGAGAAAGCCGCCGGCTACGAAGCCGTCTGCGCGAAGATGAAGGAAGCCTCCGAAGGCCGCCTCAAGGGGATTCTCGGCTACACCGAGGAGGAAGTCGTCAGCTCCGATTTCATCCACGATCCGCTCAGCTCGATCTTCGACGCCGGATCCGGAATCGGCCTGAACGACAATTTCGTCAAGCTGGTCTCCTGGTACGACAACGAGTGGGGCTACAGCAACCGCTGCGTCGATCTCGTCCTGAAGATCAGGGATCTTCTCTGAACCTTCCCGCGAATCCGCCGGGGCGCGTCCGCGCGCCCCGGCCGGATTCTTTTTCCCCAGGGCCGTTTCCGTGGATTTTCCGTTCCGAAACGGCCCTTTCCATTCCCGCCGGGCGCGCTCTTTTGCATCGCCCGGTCCATGATTTCCCGCCAACCTCTCCACTTGAGATGACCAAAGCAAAAACCATCGATTCCGTCGATCTCCCGGGCAAGCGCGTCTTCGTCCGGGTCGATTTCAACGTTCCGCTCGAAAGCAACGGAAACATATCCGACGACAGCCGCATCGCGGCGGCGCTGCCGACCATCCGGAAGCTCGTCGCCGACAAGGCCAAAGTGATCCTCGGCAGCCATCTCGGCCGACCGAAAGGGCAGAAAGTCCCCGAAATGAGCCTCGCCCCCGTGGCGAAGGATCTGAGCGACAAGCTGGGCATTCCCGTCTCGTTCGCCCCGGACTGCGTCGGCCCGGAGGCGAAGGCCGCCGCCGATGCGCTCGAACCGGGGGGGGTGCTCCTCCTCGAGAACCTCCGCTTCCACCCCGGCGAAGAGAAAAACGATCCCGCCTTTGCCCGGGAACTCGCCTCCCTCGCCGAGGCGTATGTGAATGACGCGTTCGGGACGGCCCACCGCGCCCACGCCTCGACGGCCGGGGTCTGCGACTTCCTGAGTCCGAAAGTGGCCGGCTACCTAATCGAGAAGGAACTCGCCTACCTGGGCGAGAAAACGGCGAATCCCGAAAAACCGTTCGTCGTGATTCTCGGGGGGGCCAAGGTCAGCGACAAGATCGCCGTGATCGACGTTCTCCTCGACAAGGCCGACACCATGCTCATCGGCGGTGCCATGGCTTACACTTTCGCCCTGGCCGAAGGCCGGTCCGTCGGCGACAGCCTCTGCGAGTCCGACAAGGTCGATACCGCCAAAGCCGCGATCGCGAAGGCCGCCGAAAAGGGGGTCAAGCTCCTCCTGCCGAGCGACAATCTCATCGCGAAGGGGCTCGATTTCAAAGCCAAATCCGTCGATGAGACGGACACCGTCTCCGGCGACATTCCGGACGGGTGGGAAGGCGTCGATATCGGCCCGGAAACCATCCGCTCGTTTGCCGACGAAATCCGCGGAGCGCGCACCATTCTCTGGAACGGCCCCATGGGGGTCTTCGAGATCGACGCCTGCAGCAAGGGCACTTTCGCCATCGCCGACGCCGTCGCCTCCAGCGAGGGCACCTCGATCATCGGCGGGGGCGATTCGGTCACCGCGATCAAGCAGAGCGGCTTCGCCGACAAAGTCACCTTTATGAGCACCGGCGGCGGGGCGAGCCTGGAATTCCTCGAAGGGAAGACCCTCCCCGGCGTCGCCGCCCTCGACCAGGAATAACCAACAACAACAACCATTCGATTCCCACTTCCCATGAGTAAACCATCCCGCAAATATCTGATCGCCGGTAACTGGAAAATGAACAAAAACGCCGGAGAGGGCGTTGAGCTGGCCAAGGACATCGTCCTCGATCTCGGCAACGAGATCAACAGCGTCGGCGTGCTCCTGTGCCCGCCCTTCACCGCGCTGGAGAGCGTCGGCAAGGCGATCGCCGAATCCACCGTCCAACTGGGCGCGCAGAACATGAATCCCGAGGCCTCCGGCGCGTACACCGGCGAGGTTTCGGCCGAAATGCTCCGCAGCCTGTTCGTCACCCACGTCATTCTCGGCCACAGCGAGAGGCGGGCGCTCTTCCACGAGGACGACGCCTTCGTCAACCAGAAGGTCCGCACGGCGCTCGCGAACAACCTGCGCCCGATCCTCTGCGTGGGGGAAACCCTCGAAGAGCGCGAGGCCGGCAAGATGCTCGACATCGTCGGCACACAGGTCCGCGGCGGCCTCGAAAAGGTTGATTCGGCCCAGGCCGAGAACGTGATCGTCGCCTACGAGCCCGTCTGGGCGATCGGCACCGGAAAAACGGCGACCCCCGAAATGGCGCAGGAAGTACACCAGGCCATCCGCGGCATTCTCGCCGAGCTATTCGAACAGGAAAAAGCCGATAAAATCCGGATCCTCTACGGCGGATCGATGAAGCCCGAAAACGCGCCCGAACTCCTCGCCCAGCCCGACATCGACGGTGGCCTGATCGGCGGGGCCTCGCTCGTATCACGGTCGTTCACCGGTATCGTCGAAGCGGCCGCCAAGCTGGCGGATTGAAAACCATCTCCGGATCCGGCCCGCGCTTTCTCGCTCTCCACGGTTTCGCGGGGAGCGGGGCCGATTTTGCGATCCTCGCCCGCCACCTCGGCGGACGCTGGCACTGTCCCGACCTGCCGGGCCACGGGTGCCGCGCGGGCGCGGCGGCGGAGGACTTCGCCCCGCGGAACGTGGCACCAGCGCTCTTCGCCGGTGCCCGTCCGCCCCTCGTCGGCATCGGCTACTCCATGGGAGCCCGGATCCTTCTCCACCTGGCTCTCGGCGAACCGGACCGCTTTTCCCGGCTGGTTTTGATCGGAGGCAGCCCGGGCATCGCCGACAAAGCCGGAAGACAAGCCCGGGTGGAGGCCGACGCGCGGTGGAGCGCGCTTCTCGAAAACGAGGGAATACCCGCCTTTCTGGATGAATGGCACCTTCGACCGGTCCTCCGGACGGCCCGGCCGAAGGACCCGGCGGAGCTGCGCGCATTTCTCGACCGGCGGAGGCAGAACGATCCGGGCGGGCTCGCCCGTTCGCTGAAGTTCCACGGCACCGGGGCTCTTCCCCCGCTCTGGGGCCGACTGCCGGAGCTGCGCCTGCCCGTCCTGCTCTGCGTGGGCGGGAACGACGAAAAATTCATCCGCATCGCGGAGGAAATGCGCAAAATTTTGCCCACTTCAAGCATGGCTTCCATCGCCGCCGCCGGACACGCCCCGCATTGGGAGAAACCCTGCGAAACAGCGCAAGCGATCCGGACCTTTCTCGCCGACGGTCCGGCGTAGCATTGTCTTCAGTGGGCTGCTTTCAGCGGGCTGAGACTGCATAGTTGGACGGCCAAAGTGGGTGGGTTGCTTCAGC
>CAZDRT010000054.1:0-18147 GCA_964507815.1 uncultured Puniceicoccaceae bacterium | reverse complement strand
CGGCGGCTGAGGACAGCCGCCCTCCCTCAACCGATGGAATATCGGCCCATTTCAAGTGCGGCGCTTCATTTCTAAAACGTCCGGAAATCGACACCCGGGGAAGCTGATCCAAAAAACCCGGACTTTCCCCGAGAGAATTCCGTAGCTGCGGCGGGCTCATGACGAATAGCCAGCACGAATCTTAACAAACTTCCCAGAAAAAAATCGATAATGAATCTCAATTTTGATGTTTGCTAATAGCGCGGATTAGCGAAAAGAACCCGGTTCCCGGCCATCGCGCCCAAGGCCCTCTACAAGCACGCAGCCCTACAAAGATCACGGTATTTTTATTTGGGCTGATTTCCATGGATGCCCGGTGTCGGCCCGGATAGGTTCGGTGGTGTCCGCGGCCAACCACCACCTTCGGATCGAGGGGCGAGCCCCGCGACCACGGTGGCGACCCGGCGGCCGGGCCGTCTATCGACACCGAACCGCCCCACCGGGTTGGGATTGCCTTCCCGGTGCGAACCGCTACAACCGTCCGAATGTCCTCCGAAGAAGACTCTCTCTCCGAAAACCAGTTGCGCCAGGTCCGGCTCGACAAACTGGCGGGCTTGCGCGAAGCCGGCATCGATCCGTTCCGGGCGAACACCGGGCAGTCCCACTCCTCCGCCGATGCGATCGCCCTCTTCGACGAAACCCTCGAAGACGGGGATCAGGCCGAGGTCTCCGTGGCCGGACGGATTGTCGCCTTCCGGGTCATGGGCAAGGCGACCTTTCTCAAACTGCACGATCGCGACGGCCGGATCCAGTGCTACGTGCGCCGGGAGGCGATCGGCGAGGAGGAGTACGCCCGTTTCAAGAAACTCGATCTCGGTGACTTTATCGGGGTCACGGGCAGGCTTTTCCGCACCCGCGCGGGGGAAATCACCGTGCGCGCCACCGCCTGCACCCTTGTATCCAAGGCCCTCCGGCCCCTGCCCGAAAAGTGGCACGGGCTGACCGACGACGACCAGATCTACCGGCAACGCTACCTCGATTTGATCGTCAACGAGGAGTCCCGCAACCGTTTCGTTCTCCGGAGCCGCATCATCGCCGAAATCCGCCGGTTCCTCTGGGATCGGTCGTTTCTGGAGGTCGAGACTCCGGTCCTCCAATCCATTCCCGGAGGAGCGGCCGCCCGCCCGTTCACCACCCACATGAACGCCCTCTCCTGCGACTTCACCCTGCGGATCGCCCTCGAACTCTACCTGAAACGCCTGCTGGTCGGCGGGTTCGACCGGGTCTTCGAACTCGGCCGGGTCTTTCGCAACGAGGGGGTTTCCCGACGCCACAATCCGGAGTTCACCATGCTCGAGGTCTATCAGGCCTACAGCGACTTCCGCGGGATGATGGCCCTGGTGAAAGACCTAGTCCTCCACCTCTGCCGGGAGGTCCTCGGCGACACAATCGTCGGGCGCCCCGATGGCACCACCATCGACCTCGGGGGCGGCTGGTCGGAGGTGCGCTACAAGGACTTGATCCTCGAACACACCGGCTGCCCCGATTGGTTTTCCCTCTCGAAAGCCGACAGGATCGCCAAAACGGTCGAGATGGGAATCGAGATTGACCCCGGTCTCGAGGACTTCGAGGTCACCAACCAGGTCTTCGAAAAGCGGATCGAGCCGACCCTCATCCAACCCACGTTCGTAACCCATCTGCCGAAGGAGCTGATCCCGCTGGCCAAACTATCGCCAGACGATCCCTCCACGGTCGAGGTTTTCGAACTGTGCATCAACGGCCAGGAGATCGCCCCCGCCTATTCGGAGCAGAACGATCCCCTCGTCCAACGGGAGATGTTCGAGGCCCAGGCCGGCGGGGAAATCCAGAAGATCGATCAGGACTTTCTGATCGCCCTCGAACACGGAATGCCCCCGGCCGGCGGCATGGGAATCGGCATCGACCGGCTCGTCATTCTTTTGACCGGGGCGTCCAACATCCGGGAAACGATTCTCTTCCCCCCCATCCGTCCAGCGCGGCCAGCCGAACCCGGCGGTTCGACCGGTCCGGAAGTGCGGGATCCGGGCTCTTGAGCGGGCCCGGCCCGTCGCCGATGAATGGAAAGGGATGGTCGGGATGACTGGATTCGAACCAGCGACCTCTGCGTCCCGAACGCAGCGCTCTGCCAGACTGAGCTACATCCCGCCAATGAAGAAGTCAGCCAAACAGACCGAAAGCCGGAAAGCAAGCTCTCTCGGATGGAAACTTTTCCAGACACCCGTCAGGACCTGGCCTCCAGCCACACCGCCTGGTAGGGGGCGAGTTGGATCCCCCGCCTGCGGGGGCGGAGGGTCTTGCCGGAGAGGATTTCGTGGAAGGTCTCCACGGAGGCGAACGAGGAGAGCCGATCAAGCCCCTTGAACGTTTTCCGGGCCGCCGTGAAGTTGTACACGCAGAGAATGCGCTGCGCTTCCGCCGCCCGCTCCACCACGAAGAAATCCGGCGAGACGCGGTGGACGATCTGCGCCGCGTTCGGGTGGAAGGCCGCCTGGGCCGTCCTCCTGCGCAGCATGGAGAGGTAGTCCTGGAAAACGCCGTGGCCGGATCCGCCCGGATCGAGCCGTTTCCGAAGCGCGCCGATCTCCCATTTCGCGCGGTTGATCGACCGGCTGCGACCCGTCCGGGCGACGCCGTCCAGATCGTTCCCCGCGCCGAAAAGGCTGGGCAGATAGACGGCGGGCACCCCGCGCAGCCCGAGAGCGAGCGCCTGGGAGCAGAGGAAGCGGCGGCGGCCGAGTTCCGGATCGTCCGGTTCGGAAAGGGCCGAGGCATAGGTCACATTCAGCTCGTAGGGACTCTCCGAGCCGTCGGCGTTGGTTTTGGTGGAGACGAGGCCGCCCCGGGCGAGGATCCCGGCGACCAGGGCGTCGATCTCGGCCGGCGGAAGCAGACCCGTCAGCGGACGAACGCCCACCCCGTCGTGGCTTGCCGTGAAGTTGAGGAAGCTCTGGTCGGGCGGGAGATCGGGCAGGCCCGCCGCCCAATCGGTGAGCGGCCCGGCGGTTTCCCCGAGCAGTCCGTGCAGCAGGAGCGGCGGCAGGGCGAACTGGTAAACCATGTGGGCCTCGTCGCCATCGCCGAAGTAGCTGATGTTCTCCTCGTGGGGTACGTTCGTTTCGGTCAGCAGAATCGTCTCCGGGGCCACGATCGACAGGATGTCGCGGAAGAGCTTGACGATCTCGTGCGTCTCGGGGCGGTGGATACAGTCGGTCCCCATCTCCTTCCAGAGAAAGGCGACGGCGTCGAGGCGGAGAACCCGTATCCCCTTCGAGAGGTAGAAAAAGAGAATATCGACGAACTCGAAAAAGAGGTTGGGGTCGCGCCAATTCAGGTCCACCTGGTCGGCGCTGAAGGTCGTCCAGACCGCCCGCTCGCCGTCGCGCGTGGCGAAAGTCGTCAGGAGCGGAGACGTCCGCGGGCGGACGACCCGGGAGAGGTCGGCGGTCGGGTCGGCGGTCACGAAGTAATCGGCGGCCGGCTGGATCCCGGCGACGAACTCGCGGAACCATTCGCTCCGGGCCGAGCAATGGTTGAGAACCAGGTCGGCCATGACGCCGAACTCGTTGGCAAGCGCCCGGATATCCTCCCAATCCCCCAGCCGGGGGTCCACCCGGCGGTAGTCCTTGACCGAAAATCCGTCGTCGGAACTCCAGGGGTAGAACGGGAGCACATGGACGGTGCTGACCGCGTCCTTCAGGTGCCGGGAGCAAAAGGAGCGAAGGGTCCGCAGGGGCCTCTCCCCTTCCTCGAAAACGGTGTCCCCGTAGGTGATCAGCACTACGTCCTTCTCCGACCAGAGCGCGTCGGGTCTTCCGGGGTGGAGCCCCACCCCGTAGCGGCCGAGCGCGGCGTAGAAACGGCGGGTCATGCGGTCCGCCCCGGAGCCGTAGAGGAGCCGGAACCGACGCTGGAGGCTTTCGAGCTGCTGGTGGGAGACGAAACGGATCATGGGTTGGGAGACATGCCGGTCAGGCTGGTGATCATCGTACGGAGGTTCCGCCGGAGAACGCTGTAGCTGTAGAAGCGGCGGGCCGTCTTGAAGTTGTGCTCGACGATCTCGCGGCGGTGGCCGGGGTCCCGCAGGACGCTCTCGACGCTCCGGATCACCTCCTGGGTGACAAACCCGTCCATCTCGAGAAGGCGGAACCCCTTCGGCTCGATATCCTGGACGTAGATGGCGTAGCGGTTGATGACGACCGGAAGCCGGAAATAGATCGCCTCGAGGAGGGCGTTGCCGAAACCCTCGTAGAGACTCGGATAGGTCACGATGTCGGCGTGGGCGTAGGCGTCCCAGAGCGTGTACACCTTGCGCCCCAGGGAGTCGCGCTGCCGGACCTCGCTGATCCGGTCGGCGACGAAGCGCAGATCGACCCCTTCTTCGACCGCCAGATCACGGAGCCGGTCGGAGTACTCGAAGCCCTCGTCGCCCGCCTCGTGGGTAATGACGAGCTTGCAGCGGGTGTCCCCGAGGGCGCCGATCAGCTTGATGGCGTGCTCGATCCCCTTGCGGGGCACGATCCGGGTCGGCTGGAGAAAGACGATGTCGTCCCCGGTCAGCCCGATCTCCGAGCGGAAATCGGCCGCGTAGGCGTCCGGACCGGCCGGAGCGTTGTCGAAATCGAACACGTTGGGGATCAGAAACGAGGAAACCCCCTTGCGCAGCGAAAGCTGCTCCTGCGCCGCCTGGTTGATGACCACGTGGCGCATGTGGGACATCCGGGCCGGAAAGGCCATGTCGAGAAACTCCTGTACGGCCCCGACGCTGAACCGGGTCCGCTCCCAGTAGAAGTCGTGGTGGTGGGCGATGGTGGGGATCTGGGTCTCGGCGAGGAACTCGGTCAGAGCGATTCCGAGAGGCACATGCATGGGGATGGCCAGAACGTTCTGCGCGACGAGCACGTCGATCCCGAACCGGTCCACGAAATCATAGAGCGTCCGCTTGAGATAACCGGCCAGGTCGCGGATCCGGGCCGTCACGTCGGCCCCCCGGCGGGTGCGGCCCCAGATCCGCTCGTTGATCCACTGATTCTCGGAAAAACCGAAATAGGCCTCGGGCACGCAGTGGGTGATCGACCGGTGCCGGTCGCTCCGGCCGCTGTACCAATAGGACACATGCCGGTCGTCCCAGAGAACCTGCGCCCATTTGGCGCTTTCGAGAGAAACGCCGTCCTGCCCCGCGAAACGGGTCGAGACGAAGCCGATATTTTTGCCCATGGAAGTTACGGAAACATTGAGCAGTCTTCGTGCCGCTTGACCAAGCAAAAAACCAGTGGATGAAGACCCCGCCAAGGTGTAAGCACCAGTGCGTGGAGCTATGGAGCTATGGAGCTATGGAAGGGATTTTTTCCGTTGATGAGTTTGACGAATTCCCCCAAATTGGGCTGTTTGTGCCTGATCGAGAAAGCACCCTGAAACCAAGATGACCACCGTAAAGACAACAACCTCGCCTCTTCCGCCCGAGCGGCATCAGACCTTCCAGTCTTTGATCGATTCCTCGAATCGGGAGCAGATCGCCTGGATGGCGGGATTTCTCGCGGGACGTCTTGGAACCGCCGCCGCTCCGGCGGGCGCAGAAGCTGCCTCCGCGCCAGCCGCCGCCAAGGTGCCGCTCTCGATTTTGTTCGCGACCGAGTCCGGTAATTCGGAGGCTCTCGCCGACGAGGCGAAAAAACAGGCCTCCCGCAAAGGCTTCTCGGCAAAAATCTCCGATATGGGCGACCTCGAGCCCGCCGACCTGGTGGGAATGGAGAATATTCTCGTCATCGCCAGCACCTGGGGCGAGGGCGACCCACCCGACCGGGCGACCGCCTTTTACGAAAGTCTTTCGTCCGACGATGCGCCGAAGCTGGAGAACAGCCGCTTCTCCGTGCTCGCTCTCGGGGACACGAGCTACGAGGATTTCTGCCAGTTCGGCAAGGATCTGGACCGGCGGCTGGAGGAACTCGGCGGCCAGCGGTTTTATCCGCGGATGGATTGCGACGTCGAATTCGAGGAACCCTTCCAAAAATGGCTCGACGGTGCCGTCGAGACCCTGCTCAAGGATGTCGGGCACTCCGCTCCGGTCGAGGTCGCCGTCGCGAACGGGGCGCAGCCTCCGCCGGTATCGGCAGTTTACAACAAAAAGAACCCTTTTCCCGCTCCGCTTCTGGAGCGGGTCAACCTCAACGGCACCGGATCGGCCAAGGAAACCTGGCACCTGGAACTTTCGCTCGAGGGTTCCGGACTGTCCTACGAGCCGGGTGACGCCGTCGGCGTATTGCCCCAGAACTGCCCGCAATACGTCGCGGATCTTCTCCGGGTCAGCGGCCTCGATGGAGACAGCCCGGTCCGGGTCGGCGAGGAGAAGATCGCCCTCCGCCAGGCCCTCCTGCACAATCTCGACGTGACGAACCTCTCGAAGCAGATGATCGTGCAATACCAGGAAATGGGCAAGGTGCCGGAACTGGACACGCTTCTCTCCAAAGGGGACGACGCGCTGAAGGACTTCCTCTGGGGTCGGCAGATCGTGGATCTTCTGGAGCATTTCCCGATCAAGGATCTCTCCGCCCAGAATCTGGCGGACCTCTTCCGCAAGCTCCCCCCCCGGCTCTATTCCATCGCCTCCAGCCTCAAGGCCCACCCCGACGAGGTCCACCTCACCGTGGCGGCGGTCCGATACTCCACCCACGGACGCGCGAGAAAAGGCGTCTGCTCGACTTTCTTCGCCGACCTCATGGAGAGAGGGGACACCTCTTCCATCTACATCCACGAGAACAAAAAATTCCACCTGCCGCAGAATCCCGACACTCCCATTATCATGGTCGGTCCCGGCACCGGCATCGCCCCCTTCCGGGCGTTCGTCGAGGAACGGATCGAGACGGGCGCCCAAGGCCGCAACTGGCTCTTTTTCGGCGACCAGCACTTCCAGACGGATTTCCTCTACCAACTCGAGTGGCAGGACTATCTCAAAAAGGGTATGCTCTCCCGGATGGATGTCGCCTTCTCGCGCGACACCCCGGAAAAGGTCTATGTCCAGCACAAGATGAAGGAGCGGGCCAGGGACCTCTACGGATGGCTCGAGGAGGGCGCCTACTTCTACGTCTGCGGGGACGCCTCGCGGATGGCCAAGGATGTGGCGACCGCCCTCCACGAAATCGTCGCCGAACAGGGCGGCCTCTCGGCGGAGGACGCGACCGCCTACGTAAAGAAGCTGAAGAAGGACAAACGCTACCAGCAGGACGTTTACTGACATTCATCCGAAGGAAAACCCACCATGAGCAATCTTCTCGAAGGAAACCACTTCCACCCGAACGAATCCATCAAGGACGACAGCCGACTGCTGCGCGGAACCATCCTCGAAGGCTTGGCCGACGACATGACCGGATCGATTTCCGCGGACGACACCCAGTTGACCAAATTCCACGGAATCTACCAGCAGGACGACCGCGACGTCCGCGCGGAACGGCGGCGGAAGAAGCTGGAAAAGGCCTTCAGCTTCATGATCCGGGTGCGCGTGCCCGGGGGCGTCTGCACGCCGGAGCAATGGCTGGGCATGGATCGTCTCGCCGATCAGTACGCCAACGGGACCCTCAAGCTGACGACCCGGCAGGCCTTCCAGTTCCACGGCGTGATCAAGAGCGTCCTCAAAACCACGATCCGGGAGATCAACGACTCTCTGCTCGACACCATCGCCGCCTGCGGCGACGTGAACCGGAACGTGATGTGCAACCCGAACCCGTACGAATCGGAGCACCACGCGGCGGTCCAGACGCTGGCGGAGGATCTCAGCCGCCACCTCACCCCCGCCACCGGCGCCTATCATGAGATTTGGCTCGACGGGGAGAAGGTCCTCGATTCGGAGCAGGAAGAGGAACCCGTTTACGGCAAGACCTACCTGCCCCGGAAGTTCAAGATCGTGGTCGCGGCCCCGCCGATGAACGATGTCGATATCTACGCCCACTGCCTCGGATTCATCGCGATCGTCGAAGACGGCGAAATTGCCGGCTACAACGTGACGGTCGGCGGCGGGATGGGAATGACCCATGGGAAGGAGGACACCTTCCCCCGGCTGGCCGAGGTGATGGGCTTCTGCACCCCGGAGCAGGCGGTCGATGTGGCCGAGAAAGTCGTCACCACCCAGCGCGACTACGGGGAACGGTCCAACCGGCAGCGCGCCCGCCTCAAGTACACCATCGAAGACAGGGGCCTGGAATGGTTCCGCGGCGAGGTCGAGAACCGGCTCGGATACAAGCTCGGAGAGGCCCGGCCGTTCGAATTCACCGGCACGGGCGACCGATACGGCTGGGTCGAAGGCATCGACGGCAATTTCCACTACGGCCTCTACGTCGAAAATGGCCGCGTCAAGGACACTCCCGGGGTGGCCATGATGACCGGACTCCGCGAAATCGCCGAACTCCACGACGGCGACTTCCGCCTGACGGCCAACCAGAACCTGGTCATCGGCCGCATCAAGCCCGCCAACCGGGAGCGGATCGAAAAGATTCTCGCCACGCACGGCATCAGCAACGAACGCATCCGCACGGGCCTGCGCTTCAACTCCATGGCCTGCGTCGCCCTGCCGACCTGTGGTCTCGCCCTAGCAGAAAGCGAGCGCTACCTCCCCGAACTGGTCTCCGGACTGGAGCAGATCGTCGAGGCGAACGGCCTCCGCGACGAGGAAATCAAGATCCGGATGACCGGCTGCCCGAACGGCTGCGCCCGCCCCTACCTGGGCGAAATCGGCCTCGTCGGCCGCGGCCCCGGAGTGTACAACGTCTATCTCGGCGCGGGCTTCGACGGCGCCCGCCTCAACAAACTCTACCGCCGCGATGTTCCGGAGAAACGGTTGGTCGAGGTTCTCGGACCCGTCCTCGAAGCCTACGCGAAAGACCGGAAAAAGAGCGAGCGCTTCGGCGATTTCACAATCCGGGCCGGCTTTGTGGCGGCGACCGAAAAGGGCTCGGACTTCCACAAGAACCTGCCGGAAGAAGTGGACTCGGCCAAGTAATCCGTCCGGGTGGATTCCGGGGCCGCCCGCAGCCACACGGCGTCGCCCTATCGAAAGCGTTTGAGCGTCGCCAACTCCAGTTTATGGATCTTTTTTAAGACCGGATACGCATCGGCAACCCTGTGCCGGAAAGGCCGTTTGGGTTCGAAACCGGTGCAGTGCAGCCAATCCTCCGCGTACGGAACTTGGTCCGGGGAAGCATTGCGCAGGGCTTGAATCTCACCGGCGGTCATGTCGCGAAAGCCACACAGCTTTCCGCCCTGCTTTTTGACAATCCGCTTCATCGCCCACGTCTGGTGGCTCGAGCGGAAAAAGGGCACTTCGGGCAACTGGCACAGAAACGGGTGCACCATAAAGCCCATCTTTCGAAAAAGACGCCGCGCATTGGCACCGGTCGAGCCCTCGCACTTCTGGAATTGCCAATCGACCGCCCGCAACCTCCGTGTGTGGGCGATCGATATGTCTCCGTAGAACATCGGTACGGAACGATCTTTGGAGCGCTCATCCAACGTGTGGTAATAGACCGGAAACTCCCCGGAGAAAGAGACAATCCTCCGCCGCGAACGCCGTATCGACAACGGAAAGACCGGATTGAGAAAAGCCGCGTCCTCGAAATGCCCGAAGTAGTTCCGAACGTAATCGACATCCGTCCGCTCCAACGGTCGAACGACCTGGGCGTCGTCCTGGGTGAAAAGAACGAAGTCGGCCTCCGCGCTTTCGTAAGCCGCCTGCATGTTCCGGTAAAGGCCGCCGTACTTCGCCCCACTCGCCTCCCGTGGCCGCATGAGCCCGACTCCGTCGGGAAGATGCTCGAGGACCTCCCGGGTATCGGGATCCCCGCTGCCGTCGTCCACCACCGTCACCTTCGCTTCGGGGAGATGGCGGACGACGGAATCGAGGCAATGGCGAAGGAGGCGACCTCGATTGTAGGAAAAAAGAAATACTTCGAGAGGAAAAGGGTCCATGACCTCAGGAATCCGCCCGGAAAACCGGAGGATGTCAACTCCGTGGAATCACGGAAGCCCTCCCCCCGTGGCCGGGTTGCTTCAGCGCCCGGTTCACGCAACGGAAAGGAATGTTCCAGATCGCCGCGGAGGTTCGGCGCGAACGGGAAATCTCCGGCTCCCGGCGGGCGGGTGCTTTTTTCTTTACCCGCCTTACTGTGCGGGAGCGGGGGGAAGACCGGACGGGCCCATTCCGCCGCCCGGGAAAAAGTTCATCATCTGCCCCTGAAGCTGTTCCATGTCTTCGACGGTCATCGTGAGCGAAAGGACCGCCCGGTCCCCGGACTGTGTGGCGGAAAGCGAGTTCAGCAACGCCAGCGGTTCGGGAGTGGCTCCGGCAACCATCATTTTCGCAAAGGAAATCAATTGATTGTTGAGAACTCCGGTAATCGTCTTGGCATCGTCCTCCGAGCCAAGATTGAGCCCGACGGCCATATCGAGCGAATCGGCCGACCGAAAGGCGATTCCCACGCTTTCCAGACTATCGATTTTGGAGAGACCCGGAGCCATTTGCTCCCCCTGGGCGGTGAATTCGGGCATCTGTGCCCGGAGGGACTCCGGAAGAATCACGGAAATCCACCCCTGCTGACCGGCCAGAAGATCCTCGCTCGGAGCCATCAGCGCGGCAGGCACGGCTCCGGTCTCTCTGGCGAGAGAGGCCTCCACACTGGTCCGGTCCCCGAAAAAGACGGTGGTTGAAGACTCGCCGGTCATGACGGCCGCGTAGAGTTCCGGAAGCTCGTCGTCTTCCGGAAACTCGATGAAGTCAACGCCATCGCCGACCGTAATCGTCAACTCGACGGACTCTCCGTTCTCCTCGGCGAGATAGGATACCAGTTCCACGATTTGTTCTGCGGTGACCGGCTTGGTCGCATAAACCGCGCCGCTCAGCTCAATCGCGGAAGGGTCCATGTTCATGCTCTCCAGACCCGACATGGCGAAAACGAACTCGGTTATGTCACCATTCTCCAATCCCGTGATCTCTTCGATTTGATCCTGCATTTCATCGGCCCTCTCGCTCTCGGGCATATCCTCCTGCATGGCCTCGACGGCCTCGGAAAAGGCGGACTCTGCAATCGCGCCCTGATCGAAATACATGGCGATCTCCGCCGTCTCGGGAAAGGCCCGCAGCACCTGGGAGCGTCCATCCTCGGCCCCGCCGCCCGAAGGCTTGCAGGCAGTGCCCCCCAGGAGCACCAGGGAAACGGCCAAACCGGAAAAAGAGAGTGATCGGAGTTTGTTTATTTTCATGCGATCCCGAGAGAATCACCAATTCCCGGCGATGGGAAGCCCAAAAATTCGGCGGAAGGGCATCGGATTCTTTCCGACGTATCGCGGCGGCTGGGGACAGCCGCCCTCCCGCCGTAGCTCGGCGGCGCGAAGACAGGTCCTCAGCCGGCGGTCTTCAACGCCTCGACCAGCTTTTCCGCCCACTCTTCGTACCCCTCTTCGAAATCGACATCGAGATCGACGCGGTCGATAATCTTCTTCGCCCCGGCCTTGAGGAGAACCTCTTCGACTTTGCGGCCGCACCCGCAGAAATCGTCGTAGGAAGAATCACCGAGGGAGCAGACCGCGAACTCCAGTTGCGGCAGCTCGCCGGCTTTCCCGTCGTAGAGGTCGTAGCAGAATTGCTCCGCATCATCCGGCGGATCACCTTCTCCCCAGGTCGAAATTATGATAGCGACCCGGCCTTCCTCCTTGAAGCGGGTCGTGTCATACTCCGCGGCATCCTCCACTTCCGCCGAAAAACCGGCTTCCCCCAGCTTCGCGGCCAGATCATTGGCCAGTTCCTCCGCATTACCGGTCATCGTTCCGTAGAGCACTCTGATTGGTTGATTGTCACTCATAATCAAACCTTCAGACTAAAACCAGCGTCCGCCGGAATGCAACTGCGGAATGCGTGTATGCGATGGGAGGGTCAGGGGCATTTCATCTGAGAATTGGTGGGCCGTGTACCAAAAAAAACTCCCCCCCGCCCCAATCATCGTCTTGACCCCCATCCCCACCCGTGCGAACCTCCGTTCAATCAAGGGCCGTTAGCTCAATCGGTAGAGCAGTTGACTCTTAATCAATTGGTTCGGGGTTCGAGTCCCCGACGGCCTACCAGTAGGGGACGGAGACACGGACCCGTCGGACTCTTTTTTTCTTTCGCCAGTTCCTCCGGCGTGCCGCAGTGGAGGATCTCCCCTCCCCCGGTGCCGCCGCCCGGTCCGATTTCGAGCAAGTGGTCGGCCTCGGCGAGGATGTCGGCCTGGTGCTCGATGACGACCACCGTGTTTCCCTCGTCCACGAGGCGGTGGAGAAGGCCCGCGAGCCGGGCGCAGTCGCTCAGATGGAGTCCGATGGTCGGCTCCTCCAGAAGGTAGAGAACCTCCCCGCCTCCCGGAGAGGCCCCGGCCAGCTCGCTGACCAGTTTGAGCCGCTGGGCCTCGCCCCCGCTCAGGGTCGGGGACGGTTGCCCGAGGCGCAGATAGCCGAGCCCCGTCTCGACCATCAGTTCCAGGATGCTGCGGATCCGCCGGTCGAAGTCAAAAAAGGCCGCCGCCTCCTCGAACGACATTTCAAGAACATCCGCGATGGACCGGTCGCGCCAGAGAATTTCGAGGATGTCGGGACGGTAACGCCGCCCGCCGCACTCTTCGCAGACCACGGAGGCGTCGGGCAGGAAGTTCATCTCGAGCCGGCGGGTTCCGGCTCCTTTGCACGCCTCGCAACGGCCCCCGGCCGTGTTGAAGGAAAAGGCCCCCGATTCGAGCCCCCTCATCCGCGCCTCCGGCAGCGAGGCGAAGGAGGTGCGGATCAGATCAAAGACCCCGATGTAGGTGGCCGGCGTGGAGCGGGACGTTTTGCCGATGGGGGACTGGTCGATCTCGACCACCCGCCGGATACCCCCGAGCCCGGAAATCTTCGCGATCGGGGAGGCCTGCCCCGGAAAAGCGGAAAAGACCTTGCGCAACGCCTGCGCTCCGAGGGCGGGCTTGCCCTGGCGCAACGCCTCGGCGACCGACCGCCGGAGCGCCTCCCGCACGAGAGTGGATTTACCCGCCCCCGAAACCCCGCATACACCCGTCAGTCTCCGGCGCGGGATCCGCACGGAGCCGCCTTTCCAGTTGCGGAGCCGGATCCCTTCCACCCGGATCCAGTCTTTCGCCGCGCCGGACATCGCCCGGCGTTCGCCCCGGAGGGGATGGGGCTCCTGCCGTCTCAGGCACCGCCCGGTGACCGATGCGGGATCGCGGAGAATCCGGGCGGGCGTTCCTTCGGCGACGATCTCGCCCCCGTGAACCCCCGCCCCGGGCCCCATGTCGATGACCCGGTCGGCGGCGAGGATGACGTCCTCGTCGTGTTCGACGACCAGCACGGTGTTGCCGCGTTTCTTCAGTTCCTCGATGGAGGCGAGCAAACGCTTGTTGTCGCGGGCGTGCAGTCCGATCGTCGGCTCGTCGAGCACGTAGAGCACCCCGGTCAGGTTCGATCCGAGCTGGGAGGTCAGGCGGATGCGCTGCGCCTCGCCCCCGGAGAGAGTGCGGGTCGCGCGGTCGAGGGTCAGGTAGTCGAGTCCGATCCGGTCCATGAACTGGAGACGCTCGCGGATCTCGGGCACGATCTCCGAGAGAATCCGCTTTTCGCGGCGACCACCCCGGATCCCGGAGAGCGTACGGATCAGATCCGCCGCGTTTAGGGAAAGGAGTCCGGGCAGGTTGACCCATTCTCCCGAGGCCGTCTCCAGAAACACATGACGGCTCCGCTCGGAAAGACGGGTGCCTCCGCAGTCCGGGCAGACCGGCTCGTCGGCCCCGTCCTCGGCGGCATCGATGAGCGTGCCCCGCCCGCGGCAGGTCGGACACCACCCCCGGGGCGAGTTCCACGAAAACATCTTCGGATCGAGGTCGGGAAAGCCTTCGCCGGTTTCGGGATCGACCCGGGAGCGCGAGAAATGCCGCCGGGAGCCGTCGGCGGCTTCGAGGAACGCCGACCCATGCCCGAGACGAAGAGCTTCGCGGAAGAGGTTCTCCGCCTCGCCGGCGGGAAGCGCCGATACATCCCCGAGGATGAGGTCGATGTCGTGCTCGCGGTAGCGGTCGAGCTTGCGGAACGCTTCCGGCGGCGTCCAATCCCCGTCGCAGACCAGAAAGGGGAATCCCCGGTCGGCCGCCCAGTCGGCCAACGGCTGGTGGTGCCCTTTGCGGCCGCGGACGAGCGGAGCGCCGAGGTGGAGCGGCGAACGCCGTCGCGGGCGGCCCGCCGGGAGCGCCTCGCGGAAAAACCGGATCAGGGTAGTCTCCGGCAGGGCGAGCACGGCGTTTCCCGTGCGGGGGTTGTGCTGAACCCCGATCCGGGCGAATAGCAGCCGGAGGTACTGGGCCACCTCCGTGATGGTCGCCACGGTCGATTTGGCCGTGCCGTGGGTGACCCGTTGCTCGATGGCCACGCTCGGCGCGAGCCCGGAGAGGTGCCGGACGGCGGGCTTCGGAAGTTGCTCGACGAACTGGCGGGCGTAGGCCGACATCGATTCGAGAAACCGGCGCTGCCCCTCGGCGAAGATAATGTCGAAGGCCAGCGTCGATTTTCCGCTGCCCGAGACCCCCGCGATGACGGTGGTCTTTCCGTGCGGGATCTCCACCCGCACGTCGCGGAGATTGTGCTCGGTTGCCCCCTCGACCGTGATCGCCCGGGGCCGCCGACCCGTGCCGACGGGAAGATAGGCTCCGGCCGGTTCGGCAGCGAGGAGGACCGTCCCGGACTCCGCATCGCCCGTCGGAGTTCCGACCACTCCCGCCTCCCGGAGAAACGGCGCGGTCTCCGTCCGCCCGGCGGCGATGTCCTCCGGAGTGCCGCACGCGACGATCCGCCCGCCTTCCGCCCCCGCCCCCGGGCCCATTTCGATCAGGTAATCGGCCGCCGCCAGCACATCGGGATGATGCTCGACGACGACCAGACTGTTTCCCGCATCGACCAATTCCTGGAAAATCACCAGCAGCCGCGCGATGTCGTGGCGGTGCAGCCCCGTGGTCGGTTCATCGACCAGAATCAACGCCCCACCCCGCGCCGAGCCCATCTTCCCGAGATGGCGGACCAGCTTCAACCGCTGGGACTCCCCTCCGGACAGTTGGTTGAGCGGATGCCCGAGCGGCAGATAGCCGAGGCCGACCCGACCGACCGGTTCGAGCCGGTCGCGGATGGCCGGGCGGTGCGCGAAACTCGCGATGGCGTCGTCCACCTCCATCGAGAGCAACTCGTCGACCGAGAATCCGTCGAGGCGGATGGCCAGAACCTCCGGCTTGAACCGGCGCCCCTCGCATACCGGACAGGGCAGGTAGATGTCGGAGAGAAACTGCATCTCGACCTGTTCGTAGCCGAGCCCCTGGCAGTGATCGCAGCGCCCGTCGCCCGCGTTGAAGGAGAACGTGCCCGGAGTCATTCCGGCGGCGACCGCCTCTTCGGTCGCGGCGAGCGCCTTGCGGAACTCCTCCCACGCGCCGGTCAGCAAAGCCGGATTCGAGCGCGGGGTCTTGGCGAGCGAGGACTGATCGACACGGACGACCTCGCCGACCGGGGTGCTCGCGTCGATATCCCGCACCCGGGCCGGATCCTCGGCGGGCTCGCCGCGCAGCCGGAGCAGGTTGTCGTGGATGACCCGGTGGAGGAGCGTCGATTTCCCCGATCCGGAGACCCCGCTGACACAGACGAACCGCCCGAGGGGGAGGTGGAGATCGACCTCGCGGAGATTATGCTTGGTCGCGCCGTAGATGGAGAGCCGCCCGCAGGCATCCTTCCGGCGCTGGTCCATTTCCACCGGGCGACGTTCGGCGCGCGCGGGCGGGGAGCGCCGGCCCGACAGATACGCGCCCGTGAGACCACGGGTCGAGCGGAGAATCTGCCCGGGTGTGCCCTCGAAAACAATCCGCCCCCCGCGGCGACCCGGTTCGGGACCGATCTCGATGATGCGGTCGGCCGCCCGCATGATCCGCTCGTCGTGCTCGACGACGACGACCGTGTTCCCCTGGGCGGTCAGCCCGCGCAGGATGCCGACCAGCCTGTCAATGTCCCGCGGATGCAGACCGACCGACGGCTCGTCCAGCACGAACAGGGTATCGACCATCGACGTACCGAGACAGGTCGTCAGGTTGACCCTCTCCGTTTCCCCGCCGCTGAGCGTCCGCGTGGGGCGGTCCAGGGTCAGGTAGCCAAGACCGGTCTCGACGAGGAACCGCAGCCGTTGGTGGATGGGCCCGAGAAGATCGCCCCTCCCGTCCGGCCCGCGCGTGCCGCCCGCTTCCTCCAGAAGGGCGAGGAGCCGGGTGATCTCCATCCGGTAGAGATCGGGCAGGGTCCGACCGCGCCAGCGCCAGCAGAGGGACTCCTCGCCGAGGCGGGCGCCGCCGCAATCCGGGCACGTGTCGTAGGAGCGGTATTTCGAGAGAAAGACGCGCACGTGCATCTTGTAAACGTTGCGCTCGAGCCATGCGAAAAACCGGTCGATCCCGTACCAGCGGTCGATCCAAGCCTCGTCGTCGCCCGCCGGGTAGTCCGGATCGCCCTCCCAGACGAAGGCGCGCTCCTTCTCCGACAGGCGCTCCCAGGGCACGTCCATCCGCAGACCCACCCGCCCGGCGTGGCGACGGAGATCTTCGAGGGAGTTCGAATAGACCTTGCCCTGGAAAGGCCGGACGGCGCCCTCGTTTAGCGAAAGCGATGGATCGGGCACGACCATCTCCCGGTTCAGGCCGATCACCCGTCCGAAGCCCTTGCAGGTCGGACAGGCTCCGATCGGCGAGTTGAAGGAGAAAAGCGCGGGAATCGGGGACCGAAACCGGCGCCCGGTCACCGGCGAGCGCAGCCCCTCCGAAAACCGGGCGATCTCCGATCCGTCGGCCCGGAGAACGCGGATTCCGCCGTGGCCGTGCCGGAAGGCGGTCGTCGCCGACTCGAGAAACCGGCTCCGGTTCGCGGGGGCGATTTTCATCCGGTCCTGCACGATCAGGATCTCCGCGGTGCCCGCGAGCGATTCCGCCCCCGTCTCCGCCAGCCGCACGACTGCCCCGGACACGACGCCGCGGGTGTATCCCTGACGGGCGAGAGGCTCGAGGATCTCGTCCCACTCCAGGTTTTCCGGTTTCCGGACCGGGAAGCACAGGAGAACGGGATCCGGCCCGGCCTTTCCTCCGGCCAGCGCCGACCACGCGCCCTGGGGCGAGTCGTCGGAGATGACGGCCCCGTCGGCCGGATCGTGGAGGGCGGCCACGGTCGGAAACCATGCCTTGAAGTAGTCGCACAGCTCGGTCATGGTCCCGACCGTCGAGCGCGAGGTCCGTACGGAGTTCTTCTGCTCGATGGCGATCGACGGTCGGATATTCTCGATGGCATCCACATCCGGACGTCCCATCATCTCGAGAAATTGCCGGGTATAGGCGTTGAACGTCTCCACGTAGCGCCGCTGCCCCTCGGCGTGAAGGGTCTCGAAGACGAGGGAGGACTTGCCCGCTCCGCTCAGCCCGGTGACGACCGTCATCTTGCCGACGCGGATGTCCAGATTCAGGTTCTTGAGATTGTTCTGACGAACGCCGGTCAGGCGGATGAAATTCGCGGAGGAGGACATGAAAAGAAAAAAATATCCGCCGGGACCGGAAGAGGCCGGTTCGGGGCGGGAGAAAGGAGTGAACACGGAAAGGGCCGAGGTTCAAGAGCGGTTGGCCTTCGGGATGTGGCGCGGTATCCGGGATCGGATCGTTTTCCGCATCCATTCCGCAAATCGGTATCTCCTGTAGCCGGTCTCGCCGAGGCCAGGCGTTCTGATCCGGATTCCATGTGCGATTTTGATTCGGCCTTCGCCCGTGGCCGGTGGCCTTCAGGCCCCGGGGCGCACCGCCGGAGCGGTAGCGGTTGGCCGCGCATTGGCGGCATTGCGGATGCGAAAACCTACGGCCATCCCGGGCAAGGCTAAAGCCATGCCCCACGGGGAATCCCGTGGCAGTCTTCCATGTAACCACAAGTGCGGGGAGAAAATCGGGAATTAATCTAACCGGGTCTAATATTGGTTGACATACAGCCGTGCGGGAAGGCGGACACTTGTCCGCCGATTCTCCTCCATCCAATAGCGAATCCCACCCGACCCCGCGGGACAGGAGTGTCCCA
>CAZDRT010000053.1:0-18166 GCA_964507815.1 uncultured Puniceicoccaceae bacterium | reverse complement strand
GAGGAACGACGACAGTCGTTTCTACGAATCCCTCGCGTTGTCGAGATAGGTCTGATCATGGATCCGGGCGACGGCGAAAACACGCTCCCCCAGTTGTTTCCCCACCTTGCACGCGACGAGATTGGTACGGTCGTCGCTGGTCAGGGCCAGGAAATTCCGCGCACTCCGGACATCCGCCTCCTCGAGTACAAACGGCTCCCGCCGTTCCTTTCCACGGGGGAGGCACCGGGAAATCCTTGGAGCGGGTCAATCGCGGGGCAGGGTCAGGACGAACCGGATCCGGTCCGGGAGGTTTTCCGCGAGGGCCAGGTTTCCCCCGTGGGCGCGGGCGAACTCCCGGGCCAGGCTGAGCCCCAGGCCGAGTCCGCTTCCCTCCCGGCTCCGGGAGGTTTCCCCCCGGAAGAAGCGTTCGAAAATCGAATCGGCGATTTGCGACGGAATGGCCTCTCCGGTGTTGGTCACGGAGAGCCGGATGGTTTCCGGCTCTTCGGTCAGTTCGACCGCGACCTCCCCTCCGGTGCGGTTGTAGGTGGCCGCGTTCCCGAGCAGATTGAGCAGGATCTGGCGGACCAGCGTGGGATCGACGGAAACGATGAGTTCCGATGGTCCGGAGAATCCGAAATGGATGTCGGAAAAAGCTTCCTCCACCTCATCGACGGTCTCCTCCGTCAGCCGGGAGAGGTTGACCGGAACCGTTTCGGCGCGGAGCCCGCCTCCGTCGATGCGGGCGAGCAGGTGGAGCTTGCGGACGATCTCGCGCAGCCGCGCCAGCTCGTCGGCCGATTCCGCGAGCAACGACTGCTCCTTTGACCCGTCGGGCGCGACCGCCAGAGCCTCTTCGATGCGGTTTGTCAGGACGGTCAGAGGGGTGTTCAGCTCGTGGGCCGCATCCTGTCCGAACCGACGGGCCTGCCGGAAACTGGCTTCGAGGCGGGCGAGCATTCCGTTGAAAACCCCGGCCAGCTCGAAAAATTCGCGGTCGAGTCCTTCCGGCGGGATCCGGTGCGAGAGGTCCTCGCCCGAGGTGCGCGCGGCCACCTCCGAGAGCCGCCGGACGGGGGCCGTTGCCCGCCCGGCGAGAAAAAAGGCGCCGAGGCCCACGAGCCCGAGAGCGACGGGCGAGGCGAGGAGAAGGACGGCGGCCAGCCGCCGGGTCTGTGCGCGGGCGAGGGATTCGGGCACGGCGAGGAGCGCCACCGATTCCCCGTAGCGGATTCCGACCGCCAGCCAGCCGGGCGGGAGACCTGTTTCCGGGAGGAGCCGGACGTTCCTCCGGGGGAGAACCGGGGTCTGCGGCCCTCCCGGGCGCTCTCTGAATCGGCGGGGATCCACGTCGAATTGGCCCGGCCCGCGCGGCTGCCGGGAGCTGTCCGGCAGCGAGCGGGTGAGGTCGCCGGGAAGGTCCGCGCGGGTGGAGGGCCAACCCGGTCCGGGTTCCCAGTCGCTGTCGGGGCCGGGGCGGACGGCGTAAACCGCCCCGAATTCCTCCAGCCGCCCGAGGATCCGGCCCGCGAGACGCTCGGCACCGGGCGAGTCGCCCCCCCGCGCGACATGCAGGAGAACCGGGGCGGTCTGCGCGAGAACGCGGCTCAGGTTTTCCTCGAGCGAGGCGCGGTCCTGTCGGTATTGGAATCCCAGTGACAGGAGGGCGAACCCGAGAAGACCCACTGCGCTGACCAGAGTGGAGAGCAGAACCAGGCGCGTCCGGAACGAACCGCCTTTCTTCTCGCCGGAGCGTCCTCCCTTCATCGTACGAAGCGGTAACCGACCCCCCGGACGGTTTCGATCCGGTCGCGGTGGTCGGGACCGAGGATTTGGCGGAGCCGGCGGACGTACACGTCCACGAGGTTGGTCTGGGGATCGAAGTCGTAGTCCCACACGCGGTCGAGGATTTGAGTTCGGGTGAAAACCCTTCCGGGCGAGCGGGCGAGCATCTCGAGCAGGGCGAACTCGCGGGCCGTCAGATCGACCCTGCGGCCGTCGATTCCGACCTCGCGGGTCGCCACGTTCAGCCGCACCGGTCCGGCTTCCACCAAATTCAGGTTGTCGCCCGGGGAGCGTCGGCAGATCGCCCGGAGGCGGGCGACGAGTTCGTCGATGTGGAAAGGCTTGGGCAGGTAGTCGTCGGCCCCGAGGTTCAGCCCCTCGACGCGCTCGTCCCATTCGCCCCGCGCGGAGAGGATGAGCACCGGAAGATTCAGGCCTTCGCGGCGGATTGTCCGGAGTAGGCTCAGCCCGTCGCGGCCCGGGAGCATGATGTCGAGAACCGCTCCGTCGTAGGCATGGGTCTCGAGGAGGGCGTGGGCTTCGTCGCCGTCGCCGACCGCGTCGATGACGAACCCCGCCTCCCGGAGAGCCTTGGCCACCCAGTCGCGGATTTTTCGCTCGTCTTCGACAAGAAGGATTTTCACGCGGTCGAGTCTGTCGGGAAAAACGGCGGCGGGCAATTTCCGTTCGGATGAAAAGTTTTTCATCTTACCGTCCGCCGGGAATTCACGTTTGTGTGGTTTTATAGGGGCGACATCGGCGAACGTTTCGTCCGGTGCGAACAGAAAAACCATCGAAAAGGAATCCAGATCATGAAAACGAACAACAGAATCCTCCTCCTGCTCCTGCCCGCCGCCTCGCTTTTGCCGGTCGGCGGCCTTGGCGCGCAACAGCCCGACCGGCGGCCCGGTCCGCCCTCTCCCGCCCAAATGTTGGAGCGGTTCGACGCCAACGGCAACGGTTCCCTCGAAGAAGAGGAGCTGGAGAGCGCCTTCCGCCTTCGCCGCGAATGGATCGAAGAGCGGAGGGGCAACCGGTTCGGCCCATCGGAAACCCGCCGACAGGATCGACCGAACCAGCGTTTCGACCAAGACGGGCGGCCTGGAAAATACCAATGTCCCTGCGGTGGACCGTCGGTGCGGGGGCGGGGCACCGGGTCGTGGGACCGCGCTGCATGGGGTCGCAGTGATCCGGCGGACGAGTTCCCCCTGCGGGGCCGTGCCGGAGACGCGTGGGAACGGCCCGTGCGGGGTTCGGACGAAGTGACGGGTGATCGTCCCTTGAGGAGTGGACGCGACGAGCGGCGGTCGCCGCAGGCCCGGCGCTCCGTGATTCTCGTCGAGCGCTTCGACGCGGACGGGGATGGTCTTCTCAGCCCGCGGGAGGTTGAGGATCTTCTCACGATGCTGCGACGGATCGCCGCCGCCCGCAACGGCCAGGGCCCCCGGAACTGAGGGCTTGAAGCTCCGGGGCGGCGAACCCGCCCGCGCGCAAGACCCGGTCCGAAGCGGACCGGGTCTTTTTCGGGCTTTTCGGTAGTGTTTCCCAAAGGGCCGTTTTCAGGATCGATCTGGTCGCGAGGCGGAAGCCCGGGCACCGAACCTTCCGATCCGATGTCTCGCGTTCCCGTCATAATACACTTCCTCCAGAAACAGGCCCTGGGCCGGGGCGGTGTGGACTTCGGGCGTGCGGTGGCCGTCCGCCAGGAGTTCCGGGATGCGCCCGGGGGCGAGCCTGTCGCCCGCTACCCTCGCGAGGGTCCCGGCGATCGAGCGGACCATCCGGTACAGGAAACCGTCGCCCTCGACGCGCAGGGTCCAGTCGCCGCCGCCTTCGTCGATCAGCTCCGGTTGGCGGAGCGTTTTCACCGGATTCTCTCCTTCGGCCACTTTACCGGCGAAGGCGGCGTAGTTGTGGGCGCCCGCGAAAAGGGGCAGGACTTCCGCCGCCCGCTGCGCGTCGAACGCGCCCGGCAGGTGCCAGCGGTAACGGACGGAGAACGGGTCGGGCGGGCGTGTGGAGAGGCGGTATTCGTAGCGTTTGCCGATGGCCGAATAGCGGGCGTGGAAGTCCGGCTCCGCCGACTGGATCGTCCGCAGCCGGATCGAGGCAGGCAACTTGGCGTGAACGGCCCGCCCCAGCGCCTCGCCCGGGTGGCGCCAGTCCGCGTCGAAGTGGAAGCACTGGCCGCGGGCGTGGACCCCGGCGTCGGTCCGGCCCGCCCCGTGGATCCTGACATCGGTGCGCAGGACCGCGCCGAGGGCCGATTCGAGAACGTCCTGGACCGCGTTGCCCGCCGATTGGCTCTGCCATCCGGCGAAGTCCGTGCCGTCGTAGGCGCAGATGACCTTCCAACGGGTCATCCGACGGTATCGGGAGCCGGTCCACCGGGATTCCCGCGGTGGACGAGGAGGAGACGGGCGAGATCAACGGCGTTGGAGAAACTGCGGCTGGAGGCTTCCCGTTTTCCGGCCAGCGCGAAGGCGGTCCCGTGGTCGGGGCTGGTCCGCACGAACGGCAGGCCGAGGGTCAGGTTGACGGCCGCGTCGAATTCGATGGTTTTCAGGGGGCCGAGACCCTGGTCGTGGTAGAGGGCCACCACCACGTCGAACTCGCCCTCGAGGTGCCGCAGGAAGAGAGTGTCGGCGGCCAGGCATTCGGAGAGTCCGGGGAACTCCGCCTGCAACTCCGACAGAACGGGGTTGATGAAGTCCCGCTCTTCGAGACCGAGGACCCCGTTCTCGCCGGCGTGGGGGTTGAGCCCGCACACGCCGATGCGCGGTTCGGCCAGGTCGGCCGTCGCCCGGGCGAGAACGGCGGCGTGGCGGATCGTGCGGACGAGGTTCGCCCGCCCGATCGCCTTCGGCACCTCGGCGAGGGGGATGTGCCAGGTGACCAGTGCCACCCGCATCCGGCCGCCGGCGAAGGCCATGGTCGGCTCGCCGCCCCAGCGGGCCGCGAAAAACTCGGTCTGTCCGGGGTGGGGGAAGCCCGCCCGCGCCAGCCATTCCTTGCTGACGGGGCCGGTGACCACTCCCTCGAACGACCCCTGGAGGCAGCCGTTGGCCACCGATTCGAGACACCCGAGGGCGGTCCGCGCCGATTCGAGGTTGGGGCGTCCGGGCGTGGCCCCGGCCCGTCCGATCTGGATGCCGCGGGCGGGGCGGATGCGGTTCAGGCGGGTCAGCCAGTCGGGCGGGCCGACGAAGACGTAGTCGCCTGGGTCGGAGGTCTGGCGTTCCCACCAGTCCTCGATGATCTCGGGGCCGATGCCCGCCGGATCGCCCCCGGTGATCGCGATCGGGCGGGGGAGGGGATCGGCGGGCGCCTCGCGGAGCCGGGGTTCCGTCTCCGCCTCAGGACACAAGGTTTTTGGCATATCCTCTTTTGCTCGGGATGAAGAATTCGAGAAACCGCCGTCCCTCTTCGTGAATGGGTGGTTCCCGGTTCGCGGCCGTCTCCACCGGGTTGCCCGGTGACCGGAGGACGGCGTGGTAGAGGGACTTGAGTTCGCGGATGGACTCCGCCGGGACCTTCCGGCGCCGCAGGCCGATCAGGTTCAGCCCGGCCACTTCGTCGCGCTCGCCGACGAGCAGGTGGGGGGCGATGTCCTTGGTGATCCGGGCCAGCCCCGCCACCATGGCCCCCTCGCCAATGCGGAGGAACTGGTGGATTGCGGCTCCCCCGCCCAGAAAGCACCGGGCTCCGACGGAGACGTGCCCGGCCAGCGATACGTTGTTCGCCAGAACGACCTCGTCCCCGAGGGAACAGTCGTGGGCGGCGTGGGAGCCGGCCATCAGAAAACAGTTTTCTCCGATCCGGGTGGTCCCGTTCTCCTCGATGGACCGGTGGACGGTCACCGCCTCGCGGAGGACCGTGCGCGCGCCGACTTCGACCCGCGAGGAGATACTCCGGTCGAAACCGAGGTGGTTCGGGTCGCCCCCGATCACCGCGAAGGAATCGACCCGGCATTCCGGGGCGAGGCGGGTGCCCCGCCGGATGACGGCGTGGGCGGCGATGACGCACCGGTCCCCGATTTCCACGCCCGGCTCGATCACGGCGAAGGGGCCGACCTCGACTCCTTCGCCGAGCGAGGCCTCGTCATCGACCAGTGCTGTCGGATGAATCATGGAGGCGTAGCGTAGGTCCTCCGGACCGGGTGCGCAAGGGCCTACTACACGTGCGGGAAACTTGGGGTTACACCCGAAAACTTCTGCCTGCACCCCACCCGCACGCAGGGCCCGGCCCCGCTAGAGCGACCACTCCACGCCGCGCATGTCCCCGGTCTTCAGGAATTTCTGGTGCATGGCAAAGGCGCAGTCGAGGGTCTGGGGGGTGTGGCCGTCTTTCACGCTCTCGAAGTAGCCGTTCAGGGCGTCGCGGTATTCCGGGTGGGCGCACTTTTCAACGATCAGCCGCGCGCGTTCGACCGGGTCCTTGCCCCGCAGGTCGGCGACCCCCTGTTCGGTGATGACCACCTGCACCGAGTGCTCGCTGTGGTCCATGTGGCTGACGAGGGGGACGATCGTGCTGATCTGGCCGCCTTTCGCCATGGACGGGCAGGTGAAGACGGAGAGGTAGGCGTTGCGGGTGAAGTCCCCCGAGCCGCCGATCCCGTTCATGAGGTTGTTGCCCATGACGTGCGTGCTGTTCACGTTGCCGAAAATATCCGTCTCGATGGCTGTGTTGATCGAGATGATTCCGAGGCGGCGGACGATCTCCGGGTGGTTGGAGATTTCCTGCGGGCGGAGGACGATGCGGGAGCGGAAATAGTCGAGGTTCTCGTACACCCGGCCGAGAAGGTCCGGGCTGAGGGTCAGCGAGGTCGCGCTGGCGAAGCGGATGCGGTCTTCCTCCATCAGATGGATGACCGAGTCCTGGATCACTTCGCTGTACATTTCGAACGGGGGGATGTCGGGATTCTGGCCCATCGCCCCGAGAACGGCGTTGGCGATGTTGCCGACTCCGCTCTGGATGGGGAGGAACCCTTCCGGGATGGCGCCCTTCCTCAGTTCCCCGGCGAGAAAGTCGGCCACGTTCTCGCCGATCTTCGTGGTGGTGGGGTCCGGGCTTTTGAAGCCGCCGGATTCGTCGGGCAGCCGGGTGCGGACGATGCCGGCGATCTTCGCCGGGTCCACTTTTATGGTCTCCGAACCGATGCGGTCCGAGCACGAGTAAACGGGGATCTCGCGGCGGGTCGGCGGGTCGGCCGGTTCGTAGATGTCGTGAAAGCCGCGGAGGGCCTTCGGGTGAAATTCGTTCAGCTCGACCAGAATCCGGTCGGCGTAGTGGCAGAAGGTCGGCGAGGCGCCGACCGAGGTCGAGAGCACGATTTGCCCGTCCTCGGTCACGTCGCAGGCCTCGACGATGGCGAAGGAGAATTTGCCGAGAAATCCGTAGCGAACGCTCTGCGGCAGCATGGAGAGGTGCATGTCGAAGAAGCGGGCCTTTCCTTCGTTAATGGCTTTGCGGAGGGCCTTGTTGGACTGGTAGGGCGTCCGGAAGGCGATCGCTTCGGCCTCGGCGAGGGTCCCGTCGAGGGAGTCGCCGGTCGAGGCACCGGTCACGACTCCGATCTGGAAGGGCCGTCCCGCCCCGTGCTCGGCTTTCGCCCGTTTCGCGATCGCGGTCGGGATCTCCTTGGCCGCTCCGGCCGGTGTGAATCCGCTGAACCCCACGGTGTCCCCGTGTTGGATGAGGTCCGCCGCCTCTGCTGCCGTTAGCTCTTTCAGTGCCATGGTGGTAGGGAAGTTTTCCGGTTATCGGTTTCCCGGTTTCCGGTTGTCTGTTTGTTGTTTGTTGGTTGTTGAAAAAATTTTGTGAGTGCCTGTTTCCGTTTTCGGCTGAGGGATTCGTTGAACTGGCGAACTGGAAACTGGCGAACTGGAAACTGGTAAACTGGAAACCGGGAACCGGGAACTGGTGAACTGAAAACTGAAAACTGAAAACGATCAGCCGCCGAGGATGGTCAGGAAGAACCCGGCGGCCAGCGCCGAGCCGATCACCCCGGCCACGTTCGGGCCCATCGCGTGCATGAGCAGGAAATTGCCGGGGTCGGCCTTTTGCCCTTCGACCTGGGAGACCCGCGCGGCCATCGGTACGGCGCTGACGCCCGCCGAGCCGATGAGGGGGTTGATCTTCTCGCCGCGGATGAACAGGTTCATGAACTTGGCCATGAGGATGCCGGAGCCGGTCGCGATCACGAAGGCGATGATGCCGAGAAGCAGGATCTTCAGGGTCGCCGGGTCGAGGAACTTGTCGTAGCCCATCTTCGTGCCGACCGCGATGCCGAGGAAAATGGTCACGATGTTGATGATCTCGTTCTGGCAGGCCTTGACGAGGCGCTCGGTCACCCCGCACTCGCGGAGAAAGTTGCCGAGCATGAGCATGCCGATGAGCGGGGCCGAGCTGGGCACCACGAGGATGCAGAAGAGGGTGACGACCAGGGCGAAGACGATCTTCTCCAGTTTGCCGACCGGGCGGAGGCGTCTCATGCGGATCTTTCGCTCGGCCTTGGTGGTCAGCAGGCGCATGACGGGGGGCTGGATGACGGGGACCAGCGCCATGTAGCTGTAGGCCGCCACGGCGACCGCCCCGAGGAGGTTCGGCGCGAGCTTGCTGGAGAGAAAAATGGAGGTCGGGCCGTCCGCCCCGCCGATGATCCCGATCGAGGCCGCCTCGGTCATGGAAAAGCCGAGAAGGACCGCCCCGAAGAAGGTGGCGAAGATGCCGAACTGGGCCGCCGCCCCGAGGAGCAGGGTCTTCGGATTGGCGATGAGGGGGCCGAAGTCCGTCAACGCTCCGACGCCGAGAAAGATCAGCGGCGGGAACAGTTCGATGTGGATGCCCTGGTAGAAGTAGTACAGGAGCCCGCCCGCCGTCTCGAGGGTCCCGTCGGCGGCGTAGATCGGTTCGGCCAGCAGGCTGGTGCCGGGCAGGTTGACGAGCAGGGCCCCGAAGCCGATCGGAATCAGCAGGAGAGGCTCGAAGCCCTTGGCGATCGCGAGGTAGAAGATGACCCCGATGATCGCCCACATCAGCAGCATCTGCCACTGGAGCTGGCTGAATCCGGTCTCGGAGAGGAGTTGGAGAAATGCGTCCATGAAGCGGGGGGAAGGCGGTTTCGCGGAGAGAGGAGGGTCAGGAAAGTTTCAGAAGGGCCTGCCCTTCCTCCACTCCGTCCCCCGGGCCGACGAGAATTTTTTCCACGGTTCCGGCCTGCGGCGAGGTGACCAGGGTGTTCATTTTCATGGCCTCGAGGGTCAGGAGCTTGTCGCCTTCCTGGACGGAGTCGCCCTCCTTGACATCGACCGAGACGACCACGGCGGACAGCGGGCTGGGCACTTCGCCGTCGCCGGCCGGTTTGGCGGCGGCGGTCGTCGGGGCGGGAGCTGCCGCCGCGGCGGCCCGGGCCGGTCTCGGTCCGGAGGATGGGGGCGGGGCCGATCCCGCTTCTTCGAGGATCTCGACCTCCACCTCGTAGCTCTTGCCGTCAACGGTTACTTTCAGTTTCTTCATGATGGTTCTGTGCGATTGTATTCAAGCGTTCCGGTCACCCGCGGGTCAGCGCAGCCGGTGGGAGGAAAAGATCTGCCGTCTGCCTTCCTGCGCCCAGCCGGGCGCGGTGCGGTGGATGGAGCGGACGCGGAACTTGCGGTCCTGCAGGGCGACATGGACGGCCGCCGTGATCACGGCGGCGATGCGGTTCTCCTCCTCCTGCTTGTGGGCCTGGACTTCGGCGGCCCGGGGGGCCTTTTTCTTCTCCTCCGCCGGGCCGGCGGCGGCGCTCCGCGCGGCGAAGACTTTTCCGCCGAGGAAGGTGATCAGGAAGAGCAGGCAGAGGACGAGGACGACGAAGAGGAAGCCGGTCACGAGGACGTTCGTCGGTTTCGGCACCTCGGCGGCGGCGAGGATGAACTGGGATGGGAAAGGCATGGCTCTGGGAGATCAGAAGATCAGAGGGGGATGTTTCCGTGTTTCTTCGGCGGACGCGAGTCGCGTTTGTTCAGGGTGTTGCGCAGGGCGAGGGAGATGACCGCCCGGGTTTCCGAGGGCTCGATCACGTCCGTGACCATGGCCCGCTCGGCCGCCTGGTAGGGCGAGGCGAACTTCGCGCGGTACTCGGCCCGCAGTTCCTCCTCGCGGGCCTTCGGGTCCTCGGCTTTCTCCAGCTCGCGGCGGTAGAGAACCTTGACCGCCCCCTCGGCCCCCATCACCGCGATCTCGGCGGTCGGCCAGGCGAAAACCTGGTCGGCGCCCAGATCCGCGCTGCACATGGCGAGGTAGGCCCCGCCGTAGGCTTTGCGCATGATCAGGGTGATCTTCGGCACGGTCGAAGCCGCGTAGGCGAAGAGCATCTTCGCCCCGTGGCGGATGATGCCGCCGCGCTCCTGCGCCAGCCCCGGCATGAAGCCGGGCACATCGACCAGATTGACCAGCGGAAGGTTGTAGATGTTGCAGGTCCGGATGAACCGGGCCCCTTTGTCGGACGAATCGATGTCCAGGGTTCCGGCCTTGTGCACCGGCTGGTTGGCGATGATGCCGACCACGATTCCGTCGATCCGGGCGAAGCAGGTCACCAGATTCCGGGCGAAATCGGGCATGATCTCGAAGTAGTCCCCGTCATCGACCAGCCGGGCCACCACCTCGAGGACATCGAACGGGGTCTTGCCGTCGCCGGGGACGATTTCGTTCATCCCGGAGTCCTTGCCCTGGGTGATCGTCTCGGTCGGCTGGTGCGGCGGATCCTGGAGATTGTTCGAGGGCAGGAAGGAGAGCAGCTGCGTGGTGAGTTCCATCGCGTGCCGGTCGTCTTCGGCGATCAGGTGGATGTTTCCGCTGACCGAGGCGTGGGCGGCGGCCGTGGCGAACTGGTCGAGCGAGGCCTTTTCCCCGGTCGCCGACTGGATGACCCCCGGCCCGCAGATGAACATGTTGGCGTTCTCGCGGGTCATGATCAAAAAGTCCGCCAGGGCGGGGGAGTAGGCGGCCCCTCCCGCGCAGGGGCCGGCGATGACCGCGACCTGCGGGACGACCCCCGAGAGAAAAACGTTCTTGAAGAAGACCTGTCCGTACCCGGAAAGCGAATCGACGCCTTCCTGAATGCGCGCCCCCCCCGAGTCGTTGATCCCGACGACCGGCATGCCGTTCTCGTGGGCGAACTCCATGACTTCGCAGATCTTCTTGGCGTGGATCCAGCCGAGGGCCCCGCCCCCGACCGTGAAATCCTGGCTGTAGGCGGCGACCGGACGTCCCTCCACGTAGCCCGTGCCGGTAATCACCCCGTCGGCCGGCAGGCTGACCTTCTCCATCCCGAAATTCTTGCACTGGTGGATGGCGTGCATCCCGAATTCCTGGAAGGTTCCCGGTTCGAAAAACACCTCGAGGCGCTCCCGGGCGCTCAGGAGGCCTTTTTCCCGGCGCTTTTCCAGCTTCGCCTCGCCTCCGGCCTTTCGGACGAGGGCGCGGCGTTCGTTCAGATCTTCGAGAAGTTTGGGATCGATGGGCATGGTCTGTCGATGTTGGGAAAGGTTCGGTCAGGGCGGTTCAGCTCTTCGGCATGCAGAACTCGGTCAGCACCCCGTGGGTGCTTTTCGGGTGGAGGAAGGCGACCAGCTTGTCGGCGGCCCCTTCGAAAGGTTCCTCGTGGATGAGGCGGAGCCCCTCGCCGGCGGCTTGGGCCAATTGTCCCTTGATATCGTCGGTCGCAAAGGCAATATGGTGGATTCCTTCACCATTCTTTGCGAGGAATTTGGCGATCGGGCTTTCCGGATTCGTCGGTTCCAGCAACTCAATATGAACATCGCCCGCTTCGAAGAAAGCCGTCTTCACTCCCTGGGATTCCACTTCCTCCGTTCCGTGGCAGTGGAGCCCGAGGGCCTTTTCGTAGTAGGGAATTGTCTCCGCGAGACTGCGGACGGCGATGCCGAGGTGGTCGATTTTCTGGATCATGGTGCTTTCTGGTTGGGTCGGAGGGAATGGATAGCGAATAAGGAAATCTAAAGTCAAATCAGAATTCGGATAATTTTATTTAATTGACGAAACGGTGGATCATCCGTTAAGAAAAAGGCATTCAGTCTCTTTTGTCCACAAACATTCATGAGCGAGAACAGCAAGAATCAAACGGAGTCCGGGCCTTTGCTCGGAGAATTCCCCGCACCCACCCGTGAAGAGTGGCGGTCGGCCGCCGAAGCCCTTTTAAAGGGAGCGCCCTTCGAAAAGAAGATGCGCACCCGGACGGTCGAGGGCATTGTCCTGGAGCCGATCTACGACCGGGAGTCGGTGGAGGGGTTGCCCCACCTCGGGAGGATGCCCGGCGGACCGGCGAGTCCGCGCGGGGCGACCGCCTCGGGCTACCTGGCCGACCCCTGGGACTGCCTGCAGGAAATCACGGCGGGGGATCCGGCCGAGTTCAACCGGCAGTTGCTCGATGGGCTGCGCCGAGGCCAGTCGGGGGTTCTTCTCTCGCCGGACTGGGCGACCACCCTCCTCTGCGACCCCTCGGAGGCCTCGCGCGGAGAGGTCGCCGCCTGCGGCCTTTCCCTCGCCCGCCTCGAGGACCTCAAGCGGGCGCTCGACGGCGTGCTCCCGGAAGCCGTCTCCATTCACCTGAAACCGGGCTGCGCGATGGTTCCCATGGCCGCCTTTCTCGCGGGCTGGAGCGCCGAGGTCGATGCCGATCCCTCCCGGATCCGGGGGGCGCTGCACTCCGATCCGATCGGGCACTGGGTTTCCGTCGGATCGCTCCCGGCCCCCTACGCGGCGATGATGGATCAGCTCAGGCTGTCGTGGGATCTGGTTTCGCAATCCTTGCCGCGGTTCGCCCTGGTCGGCTGCTCGGGGGTCCCGTTCCACATGGCGGGGGCTTCGGCCGTCGATGAGCTGGCCCTGGTCCTCGGGGAAGCGGTCGAGTACCTGCGGCAACTCGGTTCGCGGGGACTTTCGGTGGCCGAGGTCGCCGAGCGGATGGTTTTCACCTTCGCCCTCGGGTCGGACTTCTTCATGGAGCTGGCCAAGGTGCGGGCCGCCCGGATCGCCTGGGCGCGCGTGCAGGAGGCCTTCGGGATCGACGAACCGACACCCATGCGCATCGTCGGGCGGACCGGCTTCTTCAACAAGACGGTTTTCGATCCATACGTGAACCTCCTGCGGACCACGACCGAGGCCTTTTGCGGAGTGCTCGGCGGGGTCGAGGCCCTCACCGTCGGCACGTTCGACGAGTGCGTGCGCGAGTCTGACGCCTTCTCGCGCCGCATCGCGCGCAACACCCACACCATCCTCGCCGAAGAGTGCGAGCTGGCCCGGGTGGTCGATCCGGCCGGCGGCTCGTGGTACCTCGAGAGCCTGACCGACGAGTTGGTCCGGGCCGCCTGGAGCCGTTTCCAGGAGGTGGAGGCCGCCGGGGGCGTGGCCGATGCCTTCCGCTCCGGCGGGGTCGCCGCGATGTGCGGTCACTCCCGCGCGGAGCGCGAAAACCGCCTGAACCAGCGGCGCTTCTCGCTGATCGGCACCAACGTGTACGCCAATCCGACCGAGGTTCCCATGGATTCCCGGCTGCCCGACTACGGCACCCTCCACGGGGAATGTGCGGCCCGCGCGGAGCCCCGTTCCGATCTCGAACTCCACGCCGATGATCCGGTCGGTCTCGTCGAAGCCGCCCGCAAAGGCGCGACCGTCGGCGATTACCGCCGCGCCCTCCTGCCCGGGGCTGCCCCCTCGGAGGTGACGGAGGCGCTGCCCCACCACCGGCTGGCCGAAGACTACGAAAAGCTGCGCAAGGCCGCCTTTGCCTACGAAAAGGAAAACGGCACGGCGCCGAAGCTCTTCCTCGCCAACCTCGGCCCGCTCCGCAAGCACAAGCTCCGGGCCGATTTCACCCGCGGTTTCTTCGGCCCCGGCGGGTTCGAGGTCGTCTATCCGCAGGGATTCGAGGACCCGGAGGCCGCCGCCGCCGCCTTCGCCGATTCGGGTGCCTCCGTCGCCGTGGTCTGCGGGGCCGACGACCAGTACGGGGAGTCGTTCGTTCCCTTCGCCCGTGCGCTCAAGGCCGCCGTGGAGGGGGCGACGGTCATCCTGGCCGGACATCCCGGCGAGCGCGAAACCGAATACCGCGAAGCGGGGATGGACGAATTCATCTGGATCAAAAGCGACAACTACTCGATGAACCACACGATCCTGCGGCGGGCCGGAGTGGAATTGTCCTGCGAGACTCGGTGAGGAAGGAATAGGTGGGGTATTTAGTTATTCAGGTGCTCAGGGGGTGTAACTTCAAGTCCAGGGAGTTATGGAACGAACCGATCCCGTTTTCTTCGGACTTTGGGAGCGCAGCGCTTCAGCCTGCGAACGTAAGCACAAGAACGCACCGAAAACGCGGGCTAAAGCACCGCGCTCCCCTGAACCTTTCCGTGGTTTTCTTACAAAAATGGCTGCAATTGCCAGGTGAAGTCCACGCACTTGTGGTTACACCCGTGCTCAGGAGGCAAAATAAAAGAAAACTCGACAAATTTACCGATTCCGCCGATCATTGTAGTATGAGTTCAGTTCTTCAATTTATCACAGACAACAAGGGAGAAAAGAAAAGTGTGATTATGCATATATCCGATTACGAAGCCCTAATGGAAGATCTCGAAGATCTCGCTGCGTGTGCGGAGCGAAGAAGCGAGGGAACGGTGTCGCATGAGGAATTTCTGAAAGAACTAAAGGAAGATGGTCTCCTTTAGAATCGAGTGGCGACCCTCGACCAAGAAGGATCTGAGAAGAATCTCCAAGACCGAGATTCGGAAAATTATCGATGCAGTTGAAGACTTGTCGGATGAACCTAGGCCACATGGTTCGACGAAACTGGCAGGCAGCGATTTCACATACAGGATTCGTATTGGGAATTACCGAGTGATCTATGAAATTCACGATGAGATCGTTTTGATTGAGGTCGTTAAGGTAGGACACCGTAAAGATATCTACAGAAAATGAAGTGATCCAGACACAACGATTAACCAATTAATCAAAATCCGAACCAACCAACAGCCGACATGAAGAATCCTGATTTTTCCAAAATTGAACTGGGCCCGGCCCCCGAGCCGATGAGCCGCGCCGAGTGGGAGGAATCCGTCCGCGAAGAGACCGGCCGCCCGGTTTCCGAATGGGTCACCGAGTCCCTCGAGGGCTTCCCGGTCCAGCCGACCTACACCGACGAGGAGACCGCCGGCTACGAGCACCTCCGCTTCACCGCCGGGCTGCCGCCGTACTTGCGGGGGCCCTACGCCACCATGTACGTGACCCGGCCCTGGACCGTCCGTCAATACGCCGGCTTTTCCACCGCCGAGGAGTCCAACGCCTTCTACCGCCGCAATCTGGCCGCCGGGCAGAAGGGGCTTTCGGTCGCCTTCGACCTCGCCACCCACCGGGGCTACGACAGTGACCACGAGCGGGTGACCAGCGATGTCGGGAAGGCCGGGGTCGCCATCGACTCCATCCTCGACATGGAGGTTCTCTTCGACGACATCCCGCTCGACCAGGTCTCGGTCTCGATGACCATGAACGGCGCGGTCATCCCCGTCATGGCCTTCTACATCGTGGCCGGCCTCGAGCAGGGCTGCGAACTCTCCCGTTTGGCCGGAACCATCCAGAACGACATCCTCAAGGAGTTCATGGTGCGGAACACCTACATCTACCCGCCCAAGCCCTCCATGCGGATCATCGGCGACATCTTCGAGTACACCGCGAGGAACATGCCGAAGTTCAACAGCATCTCCATCT
This sequence comes from uncultured Puniceicoccaceae bacterium, assembly GCA_964507815.1. GTDB lineage: Bacteria > Verrucomicrobiota > Verrucomicrobiia > Opitutales > Puniceicoccaceae > Puniceicoccus. The sequence goes on along the minus strand of CAZDRT010000053.1, from coordinate 2,644 downwards.
CCGGCTACCACATGCAGGAGGCCGGGGCCACCGCCGACCTCGAAATGGGTTACACCCTCGCCGACGGACTCGAATACCTGCGCACCGGAACCTCCGCCGGTCTGTCGGTGGACGAGTTCGCCCCGCGGCTCTCCTTCTTCTGGGCGATCGGCAAGGACTTTTTCATGGAGGTCGCCAAGATGAGGGCCGCCCGGATGCTCTGGGCGAAAATCGTCAAAGGCTTCGACCCAAAGAATCCCAAGAGCCTCGCCCTGCGGACCCACTCGCAGACGAGCGGATGGTCCCTCACCGAGCAGGATCCCTACAACAATGTCGTCCGGACCTGTATCGAGGCGATGGCCTCGGCTACGGGCCACACCCAGTCGCTCCACACCAACGCGCTCGACGAGGCGATCGCCCTGCCGACGGACTTTTCGGCCCGCATCGCCCGCAACACCCAGCTCTTCCTCCAGGAGGAGACCGGGATCTGCTCCGTTATCGATCCGTGGGGCGGTTCCTACTACGTCGAGGCGCTCACCCACGAACTCATGCACAAGGCCTGGGCCCACATCCAGGAATGCGAATCGCTCGGCGGCATGACCAAGGCCATCGAGGAGGGCGTGCCCAAACTCCGGATCGAGGAGGCCGCCGCCCGCCGCCAGGCCCGCATCGATTCCGGCAAGGAAACGATCGTCGGCCTCAACAAATACCGCCTCGAAAAGGAAGACCCGCTCGACATCCTCGACATCGACAATTCCGCCGTGCGCGAATCGCAGATCCGGCGGCTGGAGAAACTCCGCGCCGAGCGGGACGACACCGCCGCGCGCGAGGCCCTCGGGGCGATCTCCGAGGCGGCGGAGAGCGGGAAGGGGAATCTCCTCGAACTCGCCGTTGACGCGGCCCGGAAGCGGGCCTCGCTCGGGGAGATCTCCGATGCGATGGAGAAACATTTCGGCCGCTACCGGGCGCAGATCCGCTCGGTCTCGGGGGTGTATGCGAAGGAATTCGGAAAAGGGGGAAAGATGGAGGAAGTGAACGAACGCATCGCCCGCTTCGAGGAGCGGGAAGGGCGCCGCCCGCGGATCATGGTGGCGAAAATGGGCCAGGACGGCCACGACCGGGGGGCCAAGGTGGTCGCCTCCGGCTACGCCGATCTCGGCTTCGACGTCGATATCGGCCCGCTCTTCCAGACGCCGGAGGAAACGGCCCGGCAGGCCGTCGAGAACGATTGCCACGTCGTGGCCATGAGTTCGCTCGCCGCCGGCCACAAGACCCTCCTGCCCGCCCTCAAGGGCGAGCTGGAGAAGCTCGGCCGCCCCGACATCATGGTCGTCTGCGGCGGGGTCATTCCCGCGCAGGATTACGACTACCTGCGGGAGCAGGGTGCGGCGGCCATCTTCGGCCCCGGCACCGTGATCCCCGACTCGGCCCTGAAGATCCTCGACCTCCTCCTCGAATGAGCGGCGACGGCGGGAGACCCGAATGGACACCGGAGGGGGCCGATCCGGCCTTTTTTACTTCGGTCGTCCGCAAGGGGGTCGGCCCGTCCGGTTCCGCCTCCCGGGATCCCGCGCCGCGCCCGCGCGCCCCCGTCGCGGACGCCGACTGGCTGATCGAGGGCGTGCTCGCGGGCGACCGCATGCGCCTCGCCCGGGCCATCACCCTCGTCGAAAGCAAGGCCCCCGGCCACCTCGCGGTCGCCCGAGAGGTTCTCGCCGCCTGTCTCCCCCACGCGGGCGCCGCCCGGCGGATCGGCATCTCCGGCGTGCCCGGGGCGGGCAAGAGCACCTTTATCGAAGCCTTCGGCCTGCGGGTCTGCGGGCGCGGCGGCAAAATCGCCGTCCTGGCCGTCGATCCCTCCAGCTCCCGCAGCGGGGGGAGCGTGCTCGGCGACAAGACCCGGATGGAGGAACTGAGCCGCCACCCCAACTCGTTCATCCGGCCCTCCCCCTCCTCCGGGACCCTCGGCGGCGTCGCCTCGCGGACCAAGGAGGCCATGGTCCTCGTCGAGGCCGCCGGCTACGACACCGTCCTCGTCGAAACCGTCGGGGTGGGGCAGAGCGAAATCGCCGTCCGCTCCCTCGTGGATTTTTTCCTCCTCCTCCAGATCGCGGGGGCGGGAGACGAACTCCAGGGGATCAAAAAAGGTGTCATCGAAATCGCCGACGCCATCGCCGTCAACAAAGCCGACGGCGACAACGAGGGCCGCGCCCGCCTCGCCCGGGCGGAGTACGGGCGGATTCTCCACTACCTCGACCCCTACACGGAAGGGTGGGAGCCCAAGGCGCTGACCTGCTCCGCCCTGACCGGCAAAGGGCTCGACCGTCTCGAAAAGCTGATCGACGAGTTCATGGAGACGACCGGCGCAAGCGGAGTGCGCGACAACGAACGCCGCCGCCAGAACGTCGAATGGTTCCGCACCCTGCTCAAGGAAACCGTCCTCGCCCGCTTCTTCGCCGATTCCGCAACCGCCGAACTCGTCCGCGACCTGGAAAAGCAGGTAGCCGCAGGCACCCTGCCGGTCAGCAACGCCGTGGAAAGGATTCTCCAAAAGGGGCGCTGAGGAGTTCCCACTGCCGATTTCAGTGCTCTCCCGACACAAGGGAATGTCTCTTCTGTGACTGCCTCGTGGAATCACGGAAGGCCTCCCACCGTAGCCGGGTTG
>CAZDRT010000052.1:0-18167 GCA_964507815.1 uncultured Puniceicoccaceae bacterium | reverse complement strand
ACGAGGGCTAAAGCACCGCGCTCCCCTGAACCTTTCCGTGGTTTTCTCACAAAAAGTCCAAGGTTCCCTACTTTTTTCAGCGATGGGTCGCCTGTTTTCGGATCCACGGAGGCGGCGCGCCGCAAGAGTCTTCGCTCTGGGAGCAACGCCCCTCACGAGCGGCAAGAGCGGCGGACCCTGCGCGGGAAGCTTCAGGTAGTGCCCCTTCGCGTTTGACACCGGAACGGCGAACTCCGGGAGGGACTGCAATTTTTCCGAAATTTTCTCGAAATTGGGTCTTGCATGGGAGGTTGCGGAAAGTATTCTTCTCCGTTTTCGCAAAATCCAAACCGTTCCGAATTTCATGCCAACGATTAATCAGTTAGTCCGCAAGCCCCGCCAGTTGGTGAAGGCCAAGACGAAGTCGCCCGCGCTGAAGAATAATCCCTTCCGCCGGGGCGTCTGCGTCCAGGTCATGACCCGCACTCCGAAGAAGCCGAACTCGGCGATTCGGAAGGTCGCGAAGGTGCGTCTGACGACCGGGATCGAGGTCATCGCCTACATCCCCGACGAGGGCCACAACTTGCAGGAGCACAGCATCGTGCTGGTGCGCGGCGGGCGGGTGAAGGATTTGCCCGGTGTCCGCTACCACATCGTACGGGGCACCCTCGATTGCCGCGGGGTCGATAAACGCCGCCGGAGCCGCTCCAAGTACGGGGTCAAGCGCCCCAAGGAAGCGAAGAAGTAACCCTTTTACCCATTTGAGTCATGTCTCGTCGCCGCCAAGCTGAAAAGAGGGAGTTCATTCCCGATCCGCGCTACCAGAGCAAACTGGTCAGCCAGTTGATCAATATGGTCATGTCGCAGGGGAAGAAGTCCCTCGCCCAGCGCATCGTTTACTCCGCTTTCGAGCGGGCGAGCGAGAAGCTGGAGAAAGGGGATCCGGTCGATCTGTTGCTCGGAGCGCTCGAAAACGCCCGCCCGAAACTCGAGGTCAAGAGCCGCCGCGTCGGTGGGGCGACCTATCAGGTGCCGGTCGAGCTGAGCTTCGAACGCCAGCAGGGGCTGGCCCTGCGCTGGATGGTTACCGCCGCCCGTGCCCGCAAGGGGATTTCCATGGGCGAGGCGCTCGCCGGCGAGATCGTCGATGCCTACAACGGCACCGGCGGAGTCGTCCGCAAGAAAGAGGAAACCCACCGGATGGCGCAGGCCAACCGGGCCTTCGCCCACCTGCGCTGGTAATCCGCGATCCGCGAATTTTTTTCGATCCCGAAACCCGAAACCCCGTCATGTCCGCGATATCCGAGATTCTCGACGTCAACGCCAGGGAGCGCAAGTGCCCCCTGGAGCGGACGCGGAACATTGGCATCGCGGCCCACATCGACGCGGGGAAGACGACCACGACCGAGCGCATGCTCTACTATTCCGGGGTCGTTCACAAGATCGGCGAGGTCCACGAGGGAACCGCCGTCACCGACTGGATGGAGCAGGAGCGCGAGCGGGGGATCACGATCACCTCGGCGGCGATCTCCTGCGAATGGGAAGGCCGGTGGGGACCCTTCGCCGGCGAAAAGCACCGGATCAATATCATCGACACTCCGGGGCACGTTGATTTCACGGCCGAGGTCGAGCGCTCCCTGCGGGTGCTCGACGGGGCGGTCGGGGTGTTCTGCGCCGTGGCCGGTGTGCAGCCCCAGTCCGAGACGGTCTGGCGGCAGATGGACAAGTACCATGTCCCCCGGCTGGCTTTCATCAACAAGATGGACCGGACGGGCGCCGATTTCCCGGCCGCCGTCGCCAGCATGCGCGACCGGCTCCGGGCCAACGCCCATCCGCTCTACCTGCCGATCGGGGCCGAAGACCAGTTCCAGGGGTTGATCGACCTCGTCGCCATGCAGGCGCTCCTCTACGACCAGACGGATCCTCTCGGGGTGAAGTTCGAGGTCATGGACATCCCCGCCGATTACCGCGAAGAGGCCGCCGAATACCGCGAGAAGCTGATCGAGGCGCTCGCCGACTTCGACGATGCCCTGGCGACCGCCTATCTCGAAGGGGCCGACCTTTCCGAGGACATGGTCCGCGGCGCGGTCCGCAAGGCGACCCTTTCCCGTGAATTCGTCGGGGTCATTCCCGGCTCGGCTTTCAAGAACAAGGGCGTGCAGCGCCTGCTCGACGCCATCGTCGATTACCTGCCCTCGCCGGTGGACGTTCCGGCGATCCGCGGGCAGGACGAGTCGGGCGGCGAGGTTCCGGTCAAGGCCGACGACCACGCCCGTATGGCGGGGCTGGCCTTCAAGCTGATGACGGATCCCTTTGTCGGGAAGCTGGTCTTCTTCCGCGTCTATTGCGGGCAGCTCCGCAAGGGGATGCAGGTTTACAACCCGCGCACCCGGCGGAGCGAGCGGATCAGCCGGCTTATGGTCATGAAGGCCGATTCCCGCGAGGACATCGAGGTCGCCTATTCGGGCGATATCTGCGCGATCATCGGCGCGAAGGACATCGTGACCGGCGACACCCTTTCCGAACGCGGGATCGACATCCGCCTGGAGCCGCCCTCGTTCCCCGAGCCGGTCATCTCCATGTCGATCGAGCCGAATTCGAAGGCCGACCAGGAAAAAATGTCCCTCGGCCTGCAGCGTCTCGCCGAGGAGGATCCGACCTTTGTCGTTTCGACCGACGCCGAGACGGGCCAGACCCTGATCGCCGGGATGGGCGAGCTGCACCTCGAGATCATCCGCGACCGCCTTTTCCGCGAGTTCAAGGTCGGTGCCGAGGCCGGGCGGCCGCAGATCGCCTACCGGGAAACGATCACCGGTTCCTCCGAGGCGGAGGGCAAGTTCATCCGCCAGTCCGGCGGCCGCGGCCAGTACGGGCACTGCGTGATCCGGATCGAGCCCAACGAAAAGGGCGCGGGCATGGAGCTGGTCGATAAGATCGTCGGCGGATCGATCCCCAAGGAATTCATCAAGCCGACTTTCGACGGAATCCGCGAGGCCTCCCACAACGGAGTGGTGGCGGGCTATCCGGTCATCGATTTCAAAGTGCAGCTGCTCGATGGTTCGTTCCACGACGTCGATTCCTCCGAAATGGCCTTCAAGATGGCCGGCATCTTCGCTTTCAAGGAAGCGATGCGGACGGCCTCGCCGGTCCTGCTCGAGCCGATCATGAAGGTCGATGTCGAGTGCCCCGAGGAGTACCAGGGCGATGTGGTCGGCGACCTGAACCGCCGCCGGGGCCAGATCCAGAGCATGACCACCCGCAACGAGCTGACCTCGGTCCACGCCTTCGTCCCCCTCGAGACCATGTTCGGCTACGCGACCGACGTCCGTTCCCTGAGCAAGGGCCGGGCCACCTACACGATGGAGCCCTCGCACTTCGAGCAGGTGCCCTCCAGCGTTCTCTCCAAAATTGTTGAAACGACCCCCGGGACCCGCCCGGGTGCCAACCACTGATTTCGCCTACGATGAGCAAACAACGCATACGCATCAAACTGAAGGGATTCGACTACCGGATCGTCGATCAGTCCACCACCGACATCGTCGATACGGCCAAGCGCTCGGGCGCCCGGGTTTCGGGACCGATTCCGCTGCCGACCCGGATCGAGAAATTCACGGTGAACCGCTCGCCCCACGTCGATAAAAAGGCGATGGACCAGTTCGAGCTGCGCTCCCACAACCGCTTGCTCGACATCATCGAGCCGACCGCCAACACGGTCGATGACCTGAAGAAACTGAATCTTCCCGCCGGGGTCGAGATCACGATCAACGTCTGATCCGCGACCCGTTCCGTCCTGAAACACTCTCCTTGTTTTGAGAATAACCTAACCCGACAAACGATAAACCGCCAACGCAGGGCCCTTCGGGTTCAATGGAGGAATCCCCCCCTGCCTCTTGCATATGAGCTTCTTACTGATCGGAAAAAAGATCGGCATGACCCAGGTGTTTGATGAAAACAACCACCTGCTGCCGGTAACTGTACTGGAAGCCGGACCCTGTCCGGTGACCCAGGTGAAAACCGTCGAAAACGACGGGTACGACGCGGTGCAGATCGGCTACGGTCCGCAAAAGGAAAGCCGCCTGTCCAAAGCGCAGCTCGGGCACCTCGGCAAGGCCGGGGTGGACGCGGTGCGGGTGCTCCAGGAATTCCGCCTGAGCGACGGCGAGTCCTTCGGCATCGGCGAGACCCTGACCGTCGAAAAGTTCCAGCCCGGGGAAAAGGTCGATGTGATCGGCGTTTCCAAGGGGCAGGGCTTCCAGGGTGTGATGAAGCGCCACGGATTCGGCGGAGGCCCCGCCTCCCACGGGTCGATGACCCACCGGCGCGGGGGCTCGTTCGGCTTCTGCCAGGACCCGGGCCACGTAATCAAGGGCAAGAAGATGCCCGGGCACATGGGCAACCGCCGCCGGACCGTGCAGAATCTGCGCGTCGTCAAGGTGGACGCCGACAAGAATCTGATCCTCGTGAAGGGCAGCCTGCCCGGCCCGAACGGCAGTCTCGTGACCGTCCGCCCGTCCAAGAAGCGCCGCCCCGCCGCTGCCTGAGAAACCGTGATCCATTATTTTGAAGGAGCGATAAGATGAATTTGAAGTACTATTCCGCAGACGGAACCGGGGGGGAGGAGCGCGAGTTCGCGGGCTTCCCGGTTTTCGAAGGGTCGAAGGGCCGGATGGCCCTGCGCCAGGCGATCCTCGCCATCCAGGCCAACCTCCGCCAGGGGACGGCGTCCACGAAAACGCGGGCGGAGGTCTCGGGCACCGGGAAGAAGCCTTTCCGCCAGAAGGGCACGGGCATGGCCCGCCGCGGTTCCAGCCGTTCGCCGCTTCTGCGCGGGGGTGGGGTGGTTTTCGGCCCCCGGCCGCGCGACTACTCCCAGAAGGTCAACCGCAAGATGCGCCGGCTGGCTCTCGCCCGGGCTCTCTTCGAGCGGGGCTCCTCCGGTTCCATCCGCGTGATCGAGAAGTGGGAGGCGTCCGAGCCGAAGACCAAGCCCTTCGCCGGGATTCTCGAAAAAATCACCCCGGCGCGCCGCGTGCTTCTCGTCGATGACGAGATTCCGACCAACGTGGCGCTCTCCGGGCGGAACATCGAGCGGGTCCATTTCGCCGAGGCCGGCAACCTGAACGCCTACGATGTCGTCCGTTTCGACGACATCGTCATCAGCGAGCGCGCGCTGCAAACGGTGCTGGCCCGCGTCAACGGAGGAGAATCATGATCGATCCATTCAAAGTTCTCAAGGAGAGCCGCGTCACGGAGAAGGCGACCAACCTGACCGCGAACCTCAACCAATACACCTTCGAAATCTATCCGCGGGCGAACCGCACCCATGTGAAGCAGGCCGTCGAGCAGGTCTTCAAGGTCGAGGTCGCCAAGGTCAACGTGCTCAACGTAAAGCCGCGCACGAAACCGAACCGCATGCGGCGGAACCAGCCGGGCCACATCTCCGGGATGAAAAAGGCCGTCGTCACCCTCAAGGAGGGCAATTCCATCGAAATGATCTGAGCGAGCGACGCGCGAGGAGACAGCAACCATGCCAAACATAGAATTCAATCCAACCACCCCGGGACAGCGGCACCACGTCCGCAACCGGCGGGAACTCTCGAAGAAGCGTCCGGAGCGCCGCCTCACGAAGTCGAACCACAGCCCGAAGGGCCGCAATGTTTACGGGCGGATCACCTCGCGGCGGCGGGGCGGCGGCCACAAGCGGCTCTACCGCGTGATCGACTTCCGCCGGAACAAGCTCGACGTGCCCGCCACCGTGCGCGAGATCGAGTACGATCCGAACCGCTCGGCCCACCTGGCCCTGCTCTTCTACGCCGACGGGGAAAAGCGCTACATCGTCGCCCCGAACAAGCTGAAGGTCGGCGACCGCGTGATCGCTTCGGAAAAGGCCGACGGGGAATTCCACCCCGGGTATTCCTATCCGCTCTCGGAGATCCCCCCCGCCACCCGCATCCACTGTGTGGAGCTGGAGCCGGGCAAGGGCGCGCAGATCGCCCGCGGCGCGGGTGCCGGCGCGCAGCTCGTCTCCATCGACGGCCCCCGGGCGACCCTCAAGCTGCCGAGCGGGGAGATCCGCCTCGTCAACTCCCGCTGCCGGGCCACCATCGGCCAGGTCGGCAATCTCGGGCATTCCAACCAGTCCCTCGGGAAGGCGGGCCGGACCCGCTGGCAGGGCCGTCGTCCCCGGGTCCGGGGCGTGGCCATGAACCCGGTCGATCACCCGATGGGCGGGGGCGAGGGCCGCACCTCCGGCGGCGGCCACCCCGTTTCGCCGTGGGGCCAGCTCTCCAAGGGCTATCCGACCCGCCGCAAGTCCAAAACCTCGAACTCGATGATCCTCGTCCGCCGCAACGGTCGGAAGATGAGGCGCTAATTGACAACCCACTGATTTTTAAGCCATGGCACGTTCCATCAAAAAAGGTTTCTTCGTCGATCCGAGCCTCATGAAAAAGGTCGAGGAGTCGCAGCGGGCGAGTTCCCGCAAGCCGATTCAGACCTGGTCCCGGCGCTCGACGATCACTCCCGACTTCGTCGGACTGAACTTCAACGTCCACAACGGGCGGACGTTCGTCCCGGTTTACGTCACGGAGAACATGGTCGGGCACAAGCTCGGCGAGTTCGCCCTGACCCGCAAATTCAAGTCCCACAACCCGCACACCCAGCGCTGAGTCCGAATTCCATGCGTATTTCATCCACCATCCGCGCGTTCGCCGCACTCCCGCTTCTGGCGGCGGTGCTGTCGGCCGCGCCGTCGAAGCCCGGCTTCGTGGACTCCCTCGAGCCCTCGAACCGCGCCGAGATCGCCCGGGTGGTCGAGGGGACCGAGGCGGATCTCGTCGTGCTCTCGGCCGGGTGGCTCGAGGGTTTCCGCACGGGGATGGCCTGCGTCGTCTCCGACGGCTCGGCCCGCACCGGGGAGATCCTGCTCGTCGAAGTGCGCCTCAACCACGCGGTCGGGCTCATCGTGAACCGACCCGAGGACGCCGGAATCGATCCGGGCAACCTCGTCACCGTCAAAACTTTCACTGTTTCCAGCTAGAGTCATGCAAATCCAAGCTTACACAAAATACGCGCGTATGTCCTCGAAAAAGGTCCGGGACGTCGCCCGCGAAGTGCAGGGTCGCAACGCCGCCGAGGCGCTCGACCTGCTCAAGTTCATCCCGCGCAAGTCGGCCCGTCTTCTCCGGAAGACCCTGCAGTCGGCGATCGCCAACGCGGAAAACAACAACAACCTCGTCGCCGACAACCTCACGGTCGTCCGCGCCCTCGTGGAGGAGGGACCCGCCCTCAAGCGGTTCCGTCCGGCCTCGCGCGGCTCGGCCCACCCCTACAGCAAACGAACCTCCCACATCCGGATCGTCCTGAGCGACGAAGCCTGAATCCTTTCCGCACAGTCATGGGTCAAAAAACAAATCCAATCGGTTTCCGTCTCTCCGTCCGCCGCAACTGGCGCGCCCGCTGGTATGCGCGGAAGAACGAGTTCGCGCCTCTCCTCAAGGAGGACATCGTCATCCGCACCTTCCTCGAGAAGCGCCTGCGGACGGCCTCCGTCCCCCATGTCTTCATCGAGCGCGCCTCGAACCGCGTCCGCGTGACCATCTACACCGCCCGTCCGGGCATGGTGATCGGCCGGCGCGGCCAGGATCTGGAGCGGATGAAGGCCGAGCTGAACAAGAAGGTCGGCAAGGACATCCTCCTCGAGGTCCAGGAAATCAAGAAGCCCGACCTCGTGGCCCGGCTGGTCGCCGAAAACGTCGCCCTGCAGCTCGAACGGCGCATCGCCTTCCGCCGCGCGATGAAGCGGGCCGTCCAGACCACCATGGCCATGGGCGCCGAGGGAATCCGCATCCAAGTCAGCGGCCGCCTCGGGGGTGCCGACATCGCCCGCACCGAGCAGCAGCGCTCCGGCCGGGTGCCCCTCCACACTCTTCGCGAAAACATCGACTACGGCCTCGCCGAGGCCAAGACCGTTTACGGCACGATCGGCATCAAGTGCTGGCTCTGCCTGAAAGCGGACGACGTGCAGTTCTAACCATAACAGGGAACCGAAACCATGCCACTTCTACCATCGAGAACCAAGTACCGCAAGGTCCACAAGGGACGCGTCCGCGGCAAGGCCAAGGGCGGCGATTACCTCGCCTTCGGCGAATTCGGCATCCAGACCCTCGACCGGGGCCGGATGACCGCCCGCCAGATCGAGGCCTCCCGTATCGCCATCAACCGCCATCTCAAGCGCAAGGGGAAGGTCTGGATCCGCGTCTTCCCCCACCGTCCGGTGACCAAGAAGCCCGCCGAGACCCGGCAGGGCAAGGGCAAGGGGAGCGTCGAATACTGGGCCGCCGTCATCAAGCCGGGGACCATCCTCTTCGAGGTGTCCGGTTGCAGCATCACCGCCGCGCGCGAGGCCTTCCGCAAGGCGGACGGGAAACTTCCCTTCCGCTGTCGCTTCGTCAGCCGCGAAACCCTCGATTGATCCGGAACGGACAGCCACCACCATGAAAAGCAAAGAAGTCAGAGAATTGTCCGTCGCGGAAATCGAGAAAAAGATCCGCGACTCGCGCGCCGAACTGGTCCAGCTCCGCCTCCGGAAGCAGACCGGCCAGGTCGAGACCCCCCACCTGCTGCGGGAGATCCGCCGCGATCTCGCCCGCATGCAGACGATTTTGAAGGAGAAGAACAAGGAGGCCGGATCGGTTCCGGTCGCCTGAACCGATAGCAATAGAAGATTTTCACAATGAGCGAACGCAACAGCCGCAAGGATTTGATCGGCGTCGTCAGTTCCCGGTCCGGGGACAAGACGATCAAGGTCACCTATTTTTACAAGATTCCGCACCCCCTCTACAAAAAGGAGATCAAGCGGAAGACGGTCCTCCATGTCCACGACGATGCCAACGAGTGCAAGGTCGGCGACAAGGTCGAGGTCATGGAAACCCGCCCGCTCAGCAAGCTGAAGCGCTGGCGCGTCGTCCGGGTCGTCGAAGCGGCGCCCACCCTGTGATCGGTTTCAAGAAACGGAGAAAGCAGTCATGATCCAGATGCAAACCAGAGTCGATGTGGCGGACAACAGCGGGGCGAAAGTCGCGCAGATGATCCGCCGGATCGGGCAGAGCAAGAAGACGGCGTCCGTCGGCGACGTCATCGTGTGCAACGTCAAGGAGAGCGCCACCGACGCCACCGTCAAGAAGGGCGAGGTCGTCCGGGCGGTCGTCGTGCGGACAAAGGCCCCGATCCGCCGCGCGGACGGCAGCTACCTCCGTTTCGACGGAAACGCCGTCGTCATTATCAACAAGGACGGAAATCCGCGGGGCACCCGCATTTTCGGGCCCGTCGCCCGCGAGCTGCGCGGCAAGTACATGAAGATTATTTCGCTCGCACCGGAGGTATTGTAAGATGTCGGGAAAAATCAAAAAAGGAGACGAGGTCGTCGTCATTTCGGGTGAGTCGCGCGGAGAGCGGGGCAAGATCCTCCAGGTCATCCCGTCCCGCGACCGGGTTCTGGTCGAGGGCGTGAACATGCGCAAGCGCCACGAGAAAAAGACCCAGGATTCGGAGGGCGGCATCGTCGAACGTGAATCGACCATCCACATTTCGAATGTGATGCTTCAAGAGCGTTGGGAGGCGCGTACGAAAAGCGGCGACTGATGAATTTTCTTGCTTCGCGGCGGTCGGAGGTCATTCTCCGCGCTTTTTTTCCGCGAAAGCCAACCCCGGGTCGGAAATCCGGAGACACCATGAGCAAACCAAAACTACAGACTGTATATCAGGACACCATCCTCCCCGATCTGATGAAAGAGAAGGGGTATAAGAACGCCCTCCAGGCCCCCCGCCTGGCGAAGGTCGTTCTCAACACCGGCGTCAGCGCGAGCCTCGACAAGGCCGCCGTCGAAGAAGCCGTCAAGGACATGAGCCTCGTCGCCGGCCAGAAGGCCGTCATCACCCGGGCGCGCAAGAGCATTTCGAACTTCAAGCTGCGCGAAGGGATGCCGATCGGGGCGAAAGTCACCCTCCGGGGACCCCGGATGTGGGATTTCGTGTACCGGTGCCTGAACATCGCCCTGCCGAACATCCGCGACTTCCGCGGGGTTCCCGGCAAACTCGACGGCTCCGGGAACTACACCCTCGGGATCGCCGACCACACGATCTTTCCCGAGATTTCGACCGACGGCAACCGCCGGACGATCGGGATGGATGTCACCTTCGTCACCACGGCGGACAACGACACCGACGGGCACGACCTGCTCCGCCGCCTCGGTATGCCCTTCCGCAAGAGCCAGTCGGCCGACGAGCAAGCCGCCTAATTTAACAGAGAGAGAGAACCATGGCCAAAAAGTCAGCGATCCAGAAAAACCTGAAACGCATTCGCCTCGAGGCGAAGTATCGCGCCAAGCGCAACGAGTTGAAGAAAAAACTCCTCGACCCGGAACTGCCCGACGAGGAATTCTTCCGCGCGCAGAAGCAGCTGTCGAAGCTGCCGCGCAACTCCTCGCCGGTCCGCATCCGCAACCGCTGCGGCGTGACCGGGCGTCCGCGCGCCTATCTGCGCAAGTTCGGTCTCTCCCGCATCACATTCCGGGAACTCGCCAGCGAGGGGAAAATCCCCGGCGTGACCAAGTCTTCCTGGTAACCGGTAGGAATCGAAAAACATGGCTATTCACGACACCATTGGAGACTTTTTAACCGCCATCCGGAACGGAAGCCGCGCCGGGCGCGAGACGATCGAAACCCCGTTTTCGAAAATGCGTCTCGCCATCGGCGAGATCCTCGTCCGGGAGGGCTACCTTCTCAAGTGCGAGAAGATCGAGTCCCGGCCCAACGTTCCCGCCATCCGGATCACCCTGAAGTACGTCAACACGGTCCCCGCCATCACCGACGTGCAGCGCGCCAGCCGACCCGGCTGCCGCCGCTACACCGGCTCCACGGAGATGCCGAAGGTGCTCGGCGGGCTCGGGTTTTCGATCATTTCGACGCCGAAGGGCGTTCTCAAGGATTCCGACGCCCGACGCCAGAAGGTTGGCGGCGAGGTCGTCTGCGAAGTCTGGTAACCAGCGACTGGAGAGGATAGAGCAATGAGCAGAATTGGAAAATTACCGGTGGTCATCCCGGAAAAAGTGAAGGCCGAGATCACCGACAACACGGTGAAAATCGAGGGACCCAAGGGCGCCCTCGCGCAGACCTTCGACCCGTCCGTGACGATCACCTTCGCCGAGGGCGAGATCCGGGTCGCCCCCGCGGGCGATAACCGCCGCTCGAAGGCGATGTACGGAACGGCCCGCTCGATCATCGCGAACATGGTCGCGGGGGTTACGGAAGGTTTCAGCAAGAAGATCTTGATCGAGGGCGTGGGTTTCCGCGCCACCGTCAACGGCAACCGGCTGGACCTCGCCCTCGGCTACTCGCATCCCATCCACTTCCCGATTCCGGAAGGGGTGACGGTGACGGTGGCCGACAACACGAAAGTCACGGTCGAGGGCGCGGACAAACAGGCCGTCGGCGCTTGCGCGGCCCGGATCAAGAGTTACTACCCGGCCGAACCCTACAAGGGCAAAGGCGTGCGGATCGAGGGCGAGTTCGTCCGCCGCAAGGAAGGGAAGAAGACGGCCTGACGAACAGGCGGAGGAAACACGTTATGAAATTGGAACGAAAACAGAAACTGGCGCGGAACCGCCGCTGGCGGATCCGGCGAAAGGTCCGGGGCACCGCCGAACGGCCGCGCCTGACGGTGCATTTTTCCCACAAGCACGTCTATGCCCAGTGCATCGACGACGACGCGGGCGCCACCCTGGTGTACGCCTCCTCCCTCGACAAGAACGGGGCGGGCGCGAAGCCGAATATCGAAGGGGCTACCGCGCTCGGCGCGAAGGTCGCCGGGCTGGCGAAGGAGAAGGACATCGAATCGGTGGTCTTCGACCGCGCCGGCCGCCTCTACCATGGTTGCGTCAAGGCGTTCGCCGAAAGCGCCCGCGAAAACGGACTTAAATTCTAAGGCATGAGAAAACCATCCAACTCCCGCTCTCCGGCACCCGAACCGGAAGAATCCGAATTCGTCGAAAAGGTCGTTCACATCAACCGGTGCGCGAAGGTCGTCAAGGGCGGCCGCCGCTTCAGCTTCGCCGCCCTGGTCGTCGTCGGCGACCGCAAGGGCAAGGTCGGATTCGGCTACGGCAAAGCCAAAGAGGTTCCCGAGGCCATCCGCAAAGGCACCGAGCAGGCCCACAAGCACATGCTCCCGATCCAGATCATCGACGACACGATCCCGCACCCCGTTCTCGGCGAAGCCGACGGCGGCAAGGTGCTCCTGCGTCCCGCCAGCGAGGGTACGGGGATCATCGCCGGGGGTGGAGTGCGCGCGGTGCTCGAAGCCTCCGGCATCAAGAACGTTCTTTCGAAATCTCTCGGATCCAACAACCAGCTCGCCGTGGTCAACGCGACCATGGAGGGGCTCCTCCGCCTCCGGACCGCCGAGACCCGCGGAGAACTTCACCAGGCCGCCGCCGATACCGTCGGAGCCTGACCTGACTTCACAAGGAGACCATTACCATGCGACTGCACGAATTGATTGACAGCAACGGCGCCAACCGGACCAAGCGCCGCCTCGGAAAAGGCGAGGGCAACGGGCACGGGAAGACCTGCGGCCGCGGACACAAGGGCAGCAAGGCCCGTTCCGGCTACAGCATCCAGCCCGGTTTCGAAGGAGGGCAGATGCCCCTCTACCGCAAGCTTCCCCAGCGGGGCTTCAGCAACTTCAAGTTCCACAAGGGCTATGCGATCGTCAACCTGGGCGATCTCGCGCGTTTGGAAGAGGGGGTCACCGAAGTGGACCGGGCCGTTCTGGTGAAGGCCGGACTCGTCCGCGACAATGCGCTCCCGCTCAAGGTTCTCGGCAACGGGGATGTCGCCCGCGCGCTCAAGGTGCGCGCCGCATCCTTCTCCGCGTCCGCCAAGTCGAAGATCGAGGCGGCCGGCGGCGAGGCCCTGGCCGACTGATCGTCGATCCGCCGCTCCCGCGGCCCCACGCGCACGATTAGGAAGTATTTATGCTCTCAGCTTTTACCAACTGCCTGAAGATCCCCGAGCTACGGCAGAGGATATTCTTTACTCTCGCGCTGCTCTTCATCGCGCGGGTCGGTGCGAACATCCCCCTGCCGGGGATCGATCCGGCGCCGATCAAGGATTTCTTCGCCGACCAGGCCTCCGCGGGCGGCGGACTCGTGGGCTTCTACAACATGTTCACCGGGGGTGCCCTCCTCAACGGAGCGATCTTCGCCCTCGGGGTCATGCCGTACATCTCCGCCTCCATCATCATGCAGCTCATGGGCGCTGTCTTCCCGGCCCTCGCCCGGCTCCAGCAGGAGGGGGATGTCGGCCGCCAGAAGATCAGTCAGTACACCCGCTACCTGACCATCGCCATCTGCGTGGTCCAGGCCATCCTTCTGGTCACCGCCCTGGAAAAGAATCCGGGCACGCTGATCGGGGCGGACTTCAACCCGATGGAGTACGGCAACATCGTCATTGCCAACCATCTCTGGTTCCTCCTCTCCTCGACCGTCATCCTCACCTGCGGGACCGTCATCCTCATGTGGCTCGGCGAGCAGATCACCCAGCGGGGGATCGGAAACGGGATATCGCTGCTCATCACGGTGGGGATTCTCGCCGACCTTCCGGGTGCGATTACGACGGCCTACCGCATGTTCAACGCCCCCCCGGGGAGCGAGGCCGCCAGCCTCGGGCTGCCCCATGCGATCCTCATGATCGTCCTGCTCCTCGTCGTCACGGCGGGGATCGTCGCCGTGACCCAGGCCCAGCGGAAAATTCCGGTACAGTACGCCAAGCGGGTCGTCGGGCGCAAGGTGTACGGCGGACAGAACTCCTTCCTGCCGCTCAAGGTGAACTACTCCGGGGTCATGCCGGTCATCTTCGCCAGCGCGATCCTTCTCTTCCCGGCGCAGATCCTCCAGACCCTGGAAGGGGCCACGGGCATGGCCTTCTTCGGCGACATGGCCAGCTTTATGGCGCGGGGCACCTGGTTCTACTACGTGACCTACGGTCTCCTCATCCTGGTCTTCAGTTACTTCTGGGTCTCGCTGATGTTCAAGCCGATCCAAATCGCCGACGATCTGAAAAAATACGGCGGCTTCGTGCCCGGCGTGCGCCCGGGCGAGCCGACGGCCCGCTTCCTCGATTTCGTGATGACCCGCCTGACCCTGGCCGGCGCGCTCTTCCTCACGATCATCGCCGTCTTCCCCGACCTGCTTCTCTTCGTTTACAACGTGCCCATGCAGGTGGCCATCTTCTTCGGCGGCACCGGCATGCTCATCACCGTCGGGGTAACCCTCGACACCATGCGGCAGATCGAAACCTTCCTGCTCCAGCGCCACTACGACGGGTTCCTCAAAAAGGGCCGGATCCGCGGCCGCAGCCAGCAGGCCCGGAACCGGCAGATGATGGAATCCCTCGAACTACGCGACTTCTGGCGGGTATGGCGTCCGCTCCTCATCCTCTCCGCCATCCTCTTCCTGCTGGGATTCGTCGCCTGGATCGTCCGGTGAGCGAGGGAATGTCTGGTCCCGCCCCCCGTGGCCGGGTTTCCGACCGCCGCCGGAGCCCCGGATCCACATTGGAAGGGCAGGTTCCGTACTGCCGCGGGATTCCAGCGCATACGGAGCCGCAAGGTCCTGCCGAGGTGGGCGCTGAAGCAACCCACCCACCTGGAGCATGGCCGGTCGCGATGTGGGGCATGGCTTCAGCCTTGCCCGCAGAGGGCTCGAAGCGGAAGGGGAGGGCCTTGGACTGCCGGAGTGGTTTTTCGTCACCGCTGTGCCGCCGGGAGGTGGGCGCTGAAGCAACCCACCCACCTGGAGCATGGCCGGTCGCGATGTGGGGCATGGCTTCAGCCTTGCCCGCAGAGGGCTCGAAGCGGAAGGGGAGGGCCTTGGACTGCCGGAGTGGTTTTTCGTCACCGCTGTGCCGCCGGGAGGTGGGCGCTGAAGCAACCCACCCACAGATTGGCCGCGCGCCCTTGGGACTTGCCGAGCCGTTTTCATCCCAAATCCGCTGATCCCCCGTTTCATGCTCAGAGAAGAACAGATTCCCGTCCTGCGGGAGGCCTGCCGGATCGCCGCGACGGTCCTCGAGGAAATGTGCGCGATCGTCGAACCGGGGATGAACACCTACGATCTCGACCAGTTCGGCAAGCGGAAGATCGCCGAACTCGGGGCGGAAAGCGCCTGTTACCAGTACCGGGTGCGCGACCTGGTTTTCCCCTCCCACACCTGCCTGTCCCTCAACGACGAGGTGATCCACGGGATCGGGCGGCTGGATCAAATGCTCGCCGAGGGTGACCTGCTCTCCGTGGACGTCTGCGTGCGCTACCGGGGGCTGATCGGGGACAACGCCCGCACCATTCTCGTCGGGGGGAAGGGAAGCCGGTCGGACGAAAAGTTGCTGGCGGTGGCCCGCACCGCCCTCGAAATGGGAATCGAGCGGGCGCGCCCCGGGAACCGGGTGGGGGAGATTTCCCACACCATCCAGACCTACGTCGAGAAAAACAAGTTCGGCGTGGTGCGCGATTTCGTCGGCCACGGAGTGGGCGAGACCATGCACGAGGATCCCCAGATCCCCAATTTCGGCCGCCGCCGCTCCGGTGCCCGCCTCGTTCCGGGCATGGCGCTCGCCATCGAGCCCATGGTCAACGCCGGAACCCACAAGGTGCAGATGCTCCCCGACGGATGGACGGCCGCCACCAAGGACCACAAACGCTCGGCCCACTTCGAACACACCGTCCTGATAACCGACGACGGCCCGGAAATCCTGACCGTGCCGGTGCTGTTTTCAGCGGGCTGAGACTCTATGTATCGGCGGGCAAAGTGGGTGGGTTGCTTTAGCGCCCACCTCCCGGGAGGGCACCTTGCGCGGGTTCCCGGAGAGCCGGTGGCAAAGTGGGTGGGTTGCTTTAGCGCCCACCTCCCTGGGCCGGAGATTTCCCGTTTACCGCGGAGCCTCCGCGCCGATCCGAAAACCTGGGCGGGAATCCCCGTGCCCCACCTTTTTCGAAAAAAATCAACGAATTCGGAAAAAGTCATTGACGTTAGGAATCCTAATGAAAAACATGATTTAGAAATTAGAAAAATTTAATGCCATCCGAAGCCCAGATCCCCACGTCGAACAAGCATGTGCGCCGTTGGGTGGACGGAATCATCCGTCTCTGCACCCCCGACAAAGTGGTGTGGTGCGACGGGTCGAAGGCGGAATTCGACTCCCTCATGGCGGGGATGGTCGAAAGCGGCGTGGCGATCAAGCTGAACGCGGAAAAGCGCCCGAACAGCTACCTTTTCCGGTCGGATCCCAGGGATGTCGCCCGCGTCGAGGGGCGGACGTTCATCTGCAGCCCCGGCCCCGAATCCGCCGGACCCACCAACAACTGGATGCACCCGAGCGAGATGAAGGAGAAACTCAATTCTCTCGCGGAAGGATGCATGAAGGGGCGGACCATGTTCGTGATCCCTTTCTCCATGGGTCCCCTCGGCTCGCCGATCTCCCGGATCGGGATCGAAATCACCGACTCGCCCTACGTGGTTGGCAACATGCACATCATGACCCGGGTCAGCGGCGAGGTGTGGGACGTGCTCGGCGAGGACGACGATTTCGTGAAGTGCGTGCATTCCGTCCGGGTGCCGCTCGCCGACGGCGAGAGCGGCCCGGCCTGGCCCTGCGATCCGGAGAACACCTACATCGCCCATTTCCCCCAGGAGCGTCTGATCCTCTCCATCGGCTCCGGGTACGGCGGCAACGCCCTGCTCGGAAAAAAGTGCTTCGCCCTGCGCATCGCCTCGACCATGGCCTACGACGAGGGCTGGATGGCCGAACACATGCTGATCCTCGGGGTCAGGGAGCCCTCCGGACGCAAGACCTACGTCGCGGCGGCCTTCCCGAGCGCCTGCGGCAAGACGAATTTTTCCATGCTCATCCCGCCGAAGCCCTACCGGGAAGCGGGTTGGGAGGTATCGACGGTCGGCGACGACATCGCCTGGATCAAACCTGACGAAAACGGCGACCTCCGGGCCATCAATCCCGAAGCCGGCTTCTTCGGCGTGGCGCCCGGCACTTCGTATGCGACCAATCCGAACGCGATGGAATCGTGCGCCCGGAACTCCATCTTCACCAACTGCGCGTTGACCGAAGACGGCGACGTCTGGTGGGAGGACATGACCGATGAGCCGCCGGCCCGCCTGACCGACTGGAAGGGCAACGAGTGGACCCCCGATTCGGAAACTCCCGCCGCCCATCCCAACGCCCGTTTCACGGCGCCGGCCCGCCAGTGCCCGACCATCGACGCCGACTGGGAGAATCCGAACGGGGTCAAGCTCGACGGTTTCATCTTCGGCGGGCGCCGGATGAACGACATCCCCCTCGTCTTCCAGGCCTTCAATTGGATTCACGGCGTTTACCTCGGGGCGACGATGGGTTCCGAATTGACCGCTGCGGCGGAAGGCACCGTTGGCAAACTGCGGCGCGATCCGTTCGCGATGCTGCCCTTCTGCGGCTACCACATGGGTGATTACATCCGCCACTGGTTCACGATGGGCAAACGCCTCCGCGAGCCGACCCGCGTTTTCCACGTCAACTGGTTCCGCAAGGGAGGCGACGGCAAGTTCATCTGGCCCGGTTTCGGCGAAAACATGCGGGTGTTGCAGTGGATCGTCGGGCGGATCAACGGAAACGCCAAGGCCTATGAGTCGCCGCTCGGATGGATGCCCCGCTACAAAGATTTTAATTGGGAAGGTCTTGACTTTTCCCGGGAACAGTGGCAATCTCTGATGTTTGTTGATCGGGAAAGGATGAAAATGCAAAGTCTTCAGCACGAGGAGTTGATCCTTCAGCTGGGCGACCACCTTCCCCGACAGATGATTTTCGAACGCGAGCTGATCATCAGCCGTATGTAGAAGAAGACCTTTTCGGGCCTGAGAAACCCGATTGAGAAAGAGTGAGTTAGTGGTAGTTAACCCCCGGTCCGCAAGGGCCGGGGGTTTTTCTTTGGCGGAGCGTGTGCGCCCTGCGAATGTTCCCGCAACAACGGCGAATCCGGACTTCGTGTTCGTGTAGGGCCTGGCGCTTGTGGCGATTTCGCTTTGGTGTGGGGAAGACTGTCACGGGATTCCCCGTGGGGCATGGCTTCAGCCTTGCCCGGGATG
>CAZDRT010000051.1:8739-18335 GCA_964507815.1 uncultured Puniceicoccaceae bacterium | reverse complement strand
CTTCGGATCGAGGGGCAAGCCCCGCGACCACGGAAGAGTACCGAATCGCACGACTGAAGTCATGCGACTTAAGTGGGACACTCCTGTCCCACGACTTCAGGCTTATGACCACTGAGCCTCTCGTAAGAGTCAGAGGGGCGACTCAAGGACTTCGGTGGATGCGTGACGAAGCAGCCTTTTTCGTGAACGAATTCTCGGAAGATATCGAATTCTTCCTGGAAATAGGTAGAACCGCCGGGGTGTAACCACGAGTGCGTGGAGAAAACCCGTAAAGCGGCGCGATTTTGAAATGGGACGTTATTCATCGGTTGAGGGAGGGCGGCTGTCCTCAGCCGCGGCATTGCGGGGACGGGAATTGAAAGCCACGGAGTAAATTCAGCGGCGCGGAAATCTTTCGGAAGTGCATCGGATCCCCCTTCCGACGTATCGCGGCGGCTGAGGACAGCCGCCCTCCCGCCGCAAATCGGCGGCGCACGCCCAATTATCGAATAAATTTCGATATTCGCTCCACGCACCTGTGGTTACACCCGAACCGCCGTAAAGACGCGCATTTGCCTTGCTGCGGCGTCGTAGCCCCGCAACGTGTGCTTCGAGCGGAATTCCCGCAGCAGAGTCATCTGGTTCATGAAGGGGCAATGGCCGAGTCTCCTGAAATTATCAAGTGTCTTCGTGTTTTCTCCAATCCCCGCTATCGGGGGCGAACAATCCTCTCGATCCGGGCGATGATTTCGTCGACCGAAGCGTTCTCGGGCAGAGGCTCGCTCTGGCGCAACTCCCCTGCGATGGCATCGATCATGCCACGATATTCCGGGTCCGTCTCGTCCAAGTTGATCGGCTGCGGCATCCAGCCCATTGAATCCGCGATATCCGTCAGCTCCTCGACAAACTGCGGGATGGTTTCCGGCTGGTCAATTTTGCCAGAGTAGTGAATCGTTAGGCCCATAGTCGGAAGCTTGGAGTCGGCAGGGGAGAAATGAAACTGAAAATTTTCGAGATTGGTGAATCGTGAGACCCATGTTCGGCGGCTTGATATCTGAGTAGTAAGGTTGGCTTGCCGCCTTACTGGGATCGGCATCGGCAGGGGAAGATGGCGAACATCGAACGTCCAACGTCCAGCGTCCAACACCGAAAAACCGCGAAACCGGGAACCGTCCAACCGGAAACCGGGAACTGGGAAACCGGGAACTGGATATTGGCTTTCATCTCTCGACTCACAGCCAGGTGACGGCTGGTTTTTTGAGGAAGTCTTCGAGAGAGATGCCGTCACCTCCGACCAAGAAGCAGCGTGCGGGTTGGTAGGCTTCGACAAAGGCTGACATTCCGGGCAGACTGTCACGGCACCGTCCGCTTTTAACCTCGATCGCGGTTAGTTTTTGGTTCTTTCGGACGACGAAATCCACCTCCCGGTTGCGATCACGCCAGTAAAAGAGTTCAAACCCTTCCGCCCTCGCCGCATTGGCCAAGTGAGCCCCTACGGCAGATTCGACCAGCCGCCCATAGAAGCTCCCGTCTCGCCTCGCTTCCGCGGGAGACGCTGGTTTCGATCAAACTATCCATAAGGTAGCTTCGCCAGCGCGGCGGATCCTTGCGCAAGGGCGCGGCTCCGGGATAGCCGCCGAAATACAAGAATCCCTCCCGACTGTTCTGCTTCTATCCGGGCGTGATACAGTTTTTCAGAGGACGCGGACAATGAGGCCGGGAACTCTACGAAAATGGGATTCGTCTTGCGACCCAACCAAGACCCCGAAATGGAGGCTTCGGGCAGTAGCCGCGACCGCGATATCGTTTTGCGGGATCAGGGTGCCGTTTCGGGAAAGTTCTGAGAAGACATCGGCATAGTGTTCTGCGACAAGATCGGTAAAGCCCTCAATTTCGGTTGACGCGTTCGAGGTCCTCAGCAAAACTTGGATCCCAAGGCAGTCCGTTACAGGCTTTCATAATGTCAAGCGGAGAAATCCGTGGAGGTCCCCAATTCCCTCCTGTCAAGAATCAAGACGGGACGTCTTTTCGGTGTCCCGGGGCGTCGGATGGCGTCTTGGATGATGCCCTCCGCATAGAGGAAGCCGTGGATGAGTTCTTCGTCATGCCCGGGTGTGCGCATGGGCGCAGAAGTGGGGGAAGGGTTTCATGTAACCGACGCGGCAGGTGCCGGGGATTTTTCCGCCGCCCCAGTCGAGGCTGTAGCTTCTGCATGACGGCCATTTTCCCGACTGTCGCTCCTACGTGGACCGTCGTTTCGAAGGCTATACGGCCCTGCAATTCGCGGAGTCCGGGCGTCTGCGGCTGGGCATCGACGGCGTGGCGCAGGACTACGAGGCACCAGTTCTCTGGTTCACTCCGCCGGGGCCGCACATTCGCTACTTCGCCCTGGCCGGGCGCAGATGGAACCACCACTACATGGCCGTGCGAGGCCCGCTGGTGGATGCCTGGGGCCGGGCAGGGCTGTGCCCCGCCCGCGCCATCCCCTGCGATGCCGCCCGCGCAACCGAGATCAAGCGGGAGCTGACCGCGATCCGGCGCGGTGCGACGGCAGCGATCGGTATCGGCAAGCTGGAGAAGATCAACCGATTCGAAAACCTCCTGCTCAAAATCCGCCGGATGGACGCGGAGCCCGAGACTCCGTGCCCGATCCTGAGCGCACTGGAGTTGGCCCCGGAGGGCTGACTGGCGGGTGAGGACGACTTCGATCAGCATGCAGACTCTTGACTCAGGTCTTGCTGTCCCCAGTCTTCCGACTCATGGAGCAACGCCCGAACGTCATCTGGATTCTTTGTGATCAATTGCGCGCCCAGGCATTGGGCCATGCGGGTGACCCCAATGTATGCACACACCGCTTACGTGGGCAAGTGGCATCTCGGCGGCAGCAATCAGATGGTCCGCATTCCCGAGGGGGAACGCGGCGGTTTCGACCACTGGCTCGGCTATGAAAACCGAAACGCGCAATGGGACACCGAAGTGCATGGCAGCGGTGCCGAGGAGGGTTTTCGCCTCGAGGGATACGAGACCGATGCGCTTACCGATCTTTTCGTGCAGCATGTGGAAGGCCATCTCGGGTCCGGGGCGCGGGAGGAGCGGCAGCCGTTTTTCGGGGTTCTCTCGGTTCAGCCCCCGCACGATCCCTACCTGGCCCCGGATCGTTTTCACCGGGGCCGGAATCCGGCCAACATCCGCTTGCGCCCCAACGTGCCCGACGTGCCCTGGGTTCGCGAACGATTCGCCAACGATCTTTGCGGCTATTACGCCATGATCGAAAACCTCGACTGGAACGTCGGTCGCGTCCGGTCGGCCCTCCGGCGGCTCGACGCGGACCGGGAGACGATCGTGGTTTTCTTTTCTGATCACGGCGACTGCCTCGGCGCACACGCCCAGCAGCAGAAGTCCTCTCCCTGGGAGGAATCGATACGGATACCCTTCATCGTGGGGCGCACCGGTGGTGGCCACCGGATGAAGACCGGGATGACCGACGCCGTTTTGAACCACGTTGATATCGCGCCGACCACGCTGGGGCTCTGCGGTATCGATGCGCCGGAATGGATGGTCGGGCACGACTATTCCGCCCACTGCCTGCATGGCGGGGAGCCGGACAGCCAGGCCGAACCGGACTCCGCCTACCTCCAGCAAATTCCGGCCAAAGGCATGGCCCACAGCGTCAATCGGCCCTGGCGCGCGGTCGTCACCCGCGACGGGTGGAAATACGCCGCCCAGCCGGGCCAGGACTGGCTTTTGTTTCACACCGAGGAAGATCGGTATGAGATGGCCAACTATGTTTACGACAATGCCTATCGGGCAAAACACCGCGAATTGCGCGAGCGCCTGGAGCGCTGGGTGATCGAGACGGGCGACGAATTCGAGCTGCCGCCGGTGCGTTGAATGGCGGGGATACCGCGCTGGTGAAGAAGTCGGACGATCCGGCGGTGCCAGGGGAAAATGTATTCCCGCATGGTTTCGGACTTGAAGAACATTTGGGTCTTGAATCCCCAGTCGTCGGGAACGAAGGCGGCACCGACCACATCGGTTTTGGTCGCACGGTCGAAAAAGCTGAGAATACGCCGACCGACAGCGTCCGCGAGATCCCGGAACAGATCCGGGTCGTCCGCCAGGATGTAGCAGAGGTCTTCGTAGCCCGCCAGACTCATCATCCCCTCCAATACGCTGCCGGGGGAGAAGACGACCAGTTTCATGCCTGCGGGAAGGAGTTCACGGCAGTCCTCGATGAGGGAAAAATCACCATCGGCATCATCCTTCCACTCAAAAGAATCGAAGGATTCCCGGTCGGTGATTTTGCCGCCGTGTGCCATACTTCGGGAGGCGACGACCTCGCGGTCGTCCTTCATAAACGGAAGATAATCCGAGACCCAGGAGGGAAAGGTCGCGAAATCGTAGCCGCCCGCCGCAAAACCTTGTATCCAATTGGTCAAGAGATCTTTCGGGCTGATTTCCGGGTCGATCCAAGTTCCCCCCTTTCCTCGGTCAGACGACGCAAGTAGGCCTGATCGATGCAGAACTCGAAGAGCACTGGGCGCTCCGGTTTGTTGCCTTTGAGGACGGTCAGAAACTGATTGAAATCAGGTGTTTGGGTCTGGGGCATGGTAATTTTCGCACGTTGGCGCATGCGCAGGATGGGCTGACCTTTTACTATCCGTAAGCGCCGAAGCCGAAGAACCAGTGTTTCTTTGCGAAATAGTAGAAGGGGTGTTTTTCGGGGATCTCCCGGCCCGGCATGTGGTGGCCGGGGAGGGTCCGCATTTGGGCGAGTTCGGCCATGCCGGTGCCGCGACCGCTGGTGTCGCGGGCACCTTCGGCCGTGAGGAAGGCGTGTAGCTTTTCCGGACATTCGAGGAGGACGCAGCCCCGGGTGCTGGAGGCGCTGAACTCGCGGAAGCGCTGGAGGAAGTCGGATTCGGCGAAGGGATCCTGGTTGGCCGTCTCGCCGCTGGCCTCGCGGATGTTCTCGCGGGCGAACTGGATGGGCGGGCAGGGCTCGATGTCGCCGCCCGGCCCCACGTGGTGGCTGATGCCGGTGGCCGCCGGGCAGAGGGCCTCGCCTTTCTCATTCCAGTAGGCATCGACGATGCCGAGCGGGGCCTTCATCCGGATATCGACGATGAAACGCCGCAGGCGGAGAATCTCTTCTTCGGAGAGCGCCAGTTCCGGGGTGGGGCGCGGCCCCACCGGGCGGTAGATGTAGTACCAGAGGTAGAGCGCGCCGCGTTTCGCCATTTCGCGCACGAAGTTTTCGCTGACGAGGTCTTCCAGGTTGCTTTTGCAGACGCTGGTCGCCACGCCGAAGATGAGCCGCTGGCGGCGGCAGGCGTCGAGCGCGTCGAGGGTGCGGCGGAAGACCTCGTGTCCGCCGCGGCGGATGTCGCTGACCTCCTCGCTGCCTTCGACGCTGATGAGCGGAGTGACGTTCCCGGCCTGGCGGAGGCGGGCGGCGATCTCGTCGTTGAGCATCGTGCCGTTGGTGAACAGCTGGAAATAGCAATCGGGGAAACGGTCGAAAATATCCAGCAGGTCGGGGTGCAGCAGGGGCTCGCCGCCGAGAATGCCGAAGAAACGGACTCCCTGGGCGCGGCCCTTTTCGATGATGGCCGAGATTTCCCCGCCGCTCAGGCGGCGTTTGGCGGCACCGCTGTTCAGGCCGACCCAGCAGCCCTGGCAGCGCAGGTTGCAGGCCTCGGTGACGGAGATGAAGACAAAGGCGGGGGACATGGGCTCGCCCTTGCGGCGGCGGCGCTCGAAGGCGCGCACCGAGCGCATTCCCTGCCAGCCGAAGTTCCAGGCGAATTTCCAGAGCAGGCGTTTGTCCGGCTCTCTCAGCATCCGGTAGACCGGTTTCAAAGAGATCATCTTCATTTTGTTTTCAAATCCAGGAATGTGACTTAATCTAATTTTTCACCGCATGACAATAAAAAAATCTATTTATTACATGAGTTGTTTCTTCTTACGGCGGGCTCGACCGGGATGCCCGTCGAATGAAAAAAAGCCAGTCCGGCCACCGCGGCCGGGGCGGCCTCGCCGGCCTATATGGCACCGGAAATGGCGTTGGGGATCGGCCCGGAGATCGGGACGCACAGCGATATCTATCTGCTGGGTGCGACGCTTTACCAGATCGTGACCGGGCACTTCCATCGTTCGGATAAGCTCTGAAAGGAACATTTCATTTTTGATAGGGTTGAGGGGGGGAAGGAGTTGCAACGAGGGGAATTTAAACGAAAATACCGACTTGTAGAATTGTCGCGGAATGCTCCATTTGGAACGGGCGACCGTGCCGATTCCGCGTATTTTGCTTATGAGACCATTTATCCTTTCCTTTCTCGCCCTTGCCTCCGGCACCTTCAGTCTTGCCGCGCCCGAGACCATTCCCACCTCGCCGGAGGAGCAAATGCGCATCTTCGAGGAAATGGCGGCTAAAGAAACCTTCGCCTGCTACGATACCGACGAGGAGGGAAACATCGTCTTTGTCGGCTTCAATCACGCTTACCATGGCCGCAATCCCTTCGCGCGCTCGCAGGAACGTCGCAACGATAAAGATACGGTTCCGGGTCTGAGCGATGAAGACTTCGGAAAGATCCTTCGTTTTCCCGAGCTGCGCGGGATTGCCGCTCAGAACTTGAAACTCACGGATGAGGGCTATGCCGTGCTCCAGGCTTTTCCGGAGCTGGAAGTGCTCAATTTATCCAATCTGAAGACGGGCTGGCCCGATGACTACTCGGGCCCAACCCCGGGAAGTCGGACCCTGCGGTATGTCGATGGCGCCTGCGGGCTGAAAATTTGGGACACCACCCATAGTTTCGGCTTCAACAAGGAGCCACCGGTGCTGAACGAAATGCAGGGTTTCCCGGAATTGAAGGTATTGATTGTCGATGTTGGGCATGCGAATGATTTCGACGAATTGTTTCCCTTTATCCGGAAAAGTCCGAACATCGAGTTTCTGAAGTTGCACCGCTGCACCTTCAGCGAAGATCAGATGCGGCGGATTTTGGACGCCTTACCCAAGCTCAAGCGCCTGGATATGAAGCCTAATGGCAACACTCCCGGTGAGCGCTGGAGCTACCAGTCGCTTGCACTACTGAAAGACCACCCGAATATCCAATACGTCCGTTTGATTCATGGAGATTCGTTGCCTCTACCCTGGGAGAACGGACTCGAGCACTTGGTGGATGCCGAGGGGCTTACCCATATCGAGTTTCCGCTCGAAGACCGCGGTCGTGCTGTCGATCCCGCTGATTTGAGGAAGCTGATGGATGCCCGCCCGAACTTAAACATACTGCGCTTGCCCGAGGAACTGCTTCCTGCGGATGTGAATGCGCGAAGCCGTTCCCGCAACTTGCGCAATCAGATGGATGAAGCCGTCAATCCGATCAGCCACCGATGGGCGGTCGGCCCCCAATGATGCCATCGGCCAGTTGATCGGTGACCTCTTCAGGTTCCTCGGATCATCTTAACTGTTCAGCGTGTTGTTCGATATTTGAATAGACAGGCTCCGCCAGTTGGCATCTTATGCGGAGGATGAAGGATAGGAGTTTGGGACGTTGGGGCCTGCGGGTCGCGCGCGGCTTCAAAGCGATTGCCGACGGACTGGACAAATTTAATACTCCCAATCGAAAGCTCCGAACTAGAATCTCATGAAATTCCCGGACCTTGCCGTCTTCTGTCTTGCTCTTTCATTACCCGCCCACGCCCAGGAATGGGAGATGCGTTCCGCTTGAAATACGATCCGGAAACCCTAAAGGCGGTCGCGGCGCCTTGAATCAAGCGGTTTCGGTGCGTTCTTGTGCTTACGTTCGCAGGCGGAAGCGCTGCGCTCCCAAAGTCCGAAGAAAATGGGATCGATTCGTTCCAAAACTCCACGCACTTGTGGTTACATGGCGCCGAGCGGGCCGCAGTGCTTTTTGCTGGGATGGTGGCTACGCTTATTCATACTTTGGTTTGCCTCTTAATCGAAACAGTAACAGTTTTTCAGGTGGTATATATCGGAACCCAACTTTCCCTGAGCTATCTCGCCAAAGCAGGCGTAGCGCACTGACCACGACAGTTCCGTCAGCTCTCCACAACGATCTTCTTGAAACGGTTCAGCCAATCCCGGTTCACGGTGACGCCAAGGCCCGGTGTGGTCGGCAGCGGAAGGTAGCCGTCCACGATACGTTTTTCGTAGGGGTCCTCGAGTATGGTGTACCAGTCGTCGGGACGGAAGGGGAAGGTCTCCTGGATAATGAAATTGGGCAGAGCCGCGCAGACTTGATAGGCGGCTGCCGTGTTCAAGCCCAGTGCGCTATTGTGGGGCTGAAAGCCGATGCGGAAGTGGTTGGCATAGTCGGCCATGCGCTTGGTCGCGGTAATGCCGCCGCAGACCCCGACATCCGGCTGGGCCATCGCCATCGCCTGCTTGTCGCAATAGGGCCGGAATTCATCAAAGCGCGTGATTCGCTCACCGGTAGCCACCGGAATAGGTTGCTGATCGGCGATCCTGCGCATAACCTCTGGATCGTAGCTTTGGGTTGGCTCCTCATAGTAGAGAAAGTCAAATTGCGCCGCCCGGCGACCGATCTCGATGGCAAGGGCTGGGCTGAATTTTCCATGGGCTTCGAGAATGAGATCGATGTCAGAACCAACCGCTTCGCGAACCGCAGCCATTCTGTCCTCCGCAATGCGCATCCATCGGCGGCTGAGGTTTCCGCCGGGGCTGGGGTGCTCCTTGAAGCCTCCGTCGTCGTAGCGCCATGGGTCGAATTTCATAGCCGTGTAGCCTGCGTCGGCTACTCTTTTGGCGGCGGCGGCATAGGCCTCCGGCTCGACGCAGTCATAGCACCAGCCGTTGGCGTAGGCCCGCAAGTGTTCCCGGCACGCACCTCCGAGCAGGTTGTAAACGGGTTGGCCCAATAGTTTCCCTTTCAGATCCCAGAGAGCGACATCGCAGGCGGCCACCGCGCCGAAGCCCACGGCACCGCCGTGATAGGGCCCGTCCACCGAACCCGTCATCGCTGCCCAAAGCCGGATATTCCGCATTGGGTCCGCACCCAGCAGAGGCGCATGAGCGAGCTTCTCCGCAACGAGCGGTACCGCACTGGCTGCGGGATAGTAGGTGACTCCCGCCTCGCCGAAGCCCGATACCCCTCCCGCCTCAATTTCCACTACGGTGATATACCAGCCTTTTCCGTGGCGTGGCTGGGAACGGTCAAAGCGACCATGATAAATATTGATGCGTTCGATCATTGGCAGGCTGGTAGTCATGGTGAAGTCGGGTCCCCACTTCAGGTGACGCAATTAGCCAGATCAAGCATTTTCCACCCCGATCACAAAAAAACTGTTTTCCAGTTGACTTTTTCGTCCGTGAACGGTTTTCTAGCGTTTTTGTCGCAGCTTTTGGATCATAGTCAATTGATCGAATAGCCTCACCAACCCATCCCAACATGAAGATTCTTTCCGTAAATCGGCGCGGCGGTGCCACTGCCGTTTCGCCCGCATCTGCCGCGGCACCCTGGCTGACTCTCAGACCACGATTGAGGAGCTGTACGCTTGGCAGACGGATGGCACTGCCCGCTTCCGACGGCTTCCATTATTCTGATAATGCCGGCCTCACCTGGCAACATCTC
>CAZDRT010000051.1:0-8639 GCA_964507815.1 uncultured Puniceicoccaceae bacterium | reverse complement strand
AGAAATGATCTATAATCACTTAGGAAACACCGGGCTGAAAATCAGTGCCCTCTCCATGCAATCTACCAAAAGAAATCGATACATGATGAAAGCGCGAAAACCATTCATCATTGCGGTGCTATTATGCTTTTTTGCGAGCCTGGATATGCAAGCACAGCAAACATCCAAGGCAAGTGACGACAGTTGGGTCGACCTGACTGAGAACCTGATGGCTGCCATTCCTGACTTTCGCGAGGGGCCAAATGCTCTCATGAATGGGATAGGAGCCTTGGGTGTTGAACCCCAGAGCGGACGCCTCTACGTTTTCGTGCAGTTAAACGGCCTCTACCTCTCAGAGGATATGGGGCAGACATTTAAGCGTATTGATGAAGGCAAGGTGCTGGGCAGGATGTTGGGCGGAGGCAACATCTCTGTTGATCCGGAGAAGCCGGGACGCGCCGCATTCTTCACTGTTGACGCGCTGGATCAAAACGGTGCTGGAGCCATTACTCTGGACGGGGGCAAAACCTTGAAGGCTTTCAAAAAACCGGAGATCGACGGCTTTACTTATGGGGCTGTGGACTGGCGTCAGCCAAAGGTTCAAACCCTGCTCGCCCGGGAGCATCACGCGCGCGGCAACCAACTTTACTTCAGCAGTGACGCCGGCCAGAGTTGGAAGCATTTAGATGTGGAGGCTTGGCAGCCGGGGGTGTTTTCAGCGGACATTCTGCTGGGTGGAGCGGGAAGCTACAAGAATGACATCAACGGCATCCTCCGCAGTTCCGACGCAGGCGCGACTTGGAAGGAAGTCAGCGAAGCCGATGTTGCGGTAGGTTCACCAGTCCGGCAGGAGGAATCCATATACTGGCTTACCATGAGCGGCCTCGCCGTTAGCCAAGATAAGGGTGCTAGCTGGGAACTTCGCGGCACTGAAATACCCGAGCCCATCGCTGGACCATTGATGGGGAAGTCTCCCGGGGAGATGATTCTGGTCGCTTCCGACGGCTTCCATTATTCTGATAATGCCGGCCTCACCTGGCAACATCTCTGGGAGGCTGAAGACACTGCGCCTCCCGGTTACCGTGGCGGTCGGGAATCTATCCCTCGCCAGAGCTACGGTTGGGATCCCACTCATCACTTACTATACGCCACCAGCCGAAGCGGCAAACTCATGCGCCGGATCCTGCCTGCTCCCGCGGAATAAAGCTTACTATCGGAGTCTGTAACATCACTAACTTTCAAAGAGAACCCTCTTCCCCCTCACACAATAAACACAATAAACACAATAAAATAAAGAAATGATCTATAATCACTTAGGAAACACCGGGCTGAAAATCAGTGCCCTCTCCCTCGGCAGTTGGATGACCTTTGGTCAGACCGTTGATGACGAAACCAGCGAGGCATGCATTCGAACGGCCTACGACGCCGGCTGCAACTTTTTCGACGGTGCCGAAGTTTATGGCATGGGCGATGCCGACGCTTGTGTCGGCCGGGTATTGAAGAATACCGGCTGGGACCGCGAAACCTATCTGCTTTCGGGTAAATGTATGAACAGCGGAGACAAGCCCTACTGCTTTGGAACTTCCCGCAAACGCCTGCGGGACTGCTGCGACAAAACCTTGAAGCGCTACGGCACGGATTACCTCGATCTCTTCCTCTGCCATTTTCGCGATGGCACCACGCCTCTCGAAGAGATTGTTCTGACCATGAACGACCTCATCCGCCAAGGGAAGATTCTTTACTGGGGCACCAGCAAATTCAGTCAGGAAGATCTCCTGAGCATGTGGAAGTTCGCTGAAGTCCATAATCTCGAAGGGCCAGTCGTGGAACAGTCGCCCTACAACCTGATGCGCCGCGACGCCATTGAGGAAGAATTGGTGCCGCTGTTCAAGAGCTATGGCATGGGGTCCACGATCTTCTCACCCCTGCAGAACGGCCTCCTCAGCGGGAAATACAACAATCAGACTCCTGACGACAACAGCCGCCTAGTTGATCCGAATAGCCCGAAATTTGTGCGGGATCGTCTGGACGAAAGCAGCATCAAAATCTCCCGTGCGGTTGGCAAGATTGCTGATGACCTAGGTTGTTCTCAGGCGCAACTGGCGATCGCCTGGACATTGAAAAATCCGAACGTTAGCACTTGCATCACGGGGTCGAAGCGTCCGGCACAGCTTGAGGATAATTTCAAAGCCCTCGATCTGGTCGAGAAACTCACCGACGAGGTGATGCAGCGCATCGACGATGCCGTCGCAGGCAAGTCGGCCTGATTGAATCATTTGAATTGAAACCGATGTAACCGGGGAGGCGAGTACTCCCCGGTTTTTTTTTTATTCTATAGTAAGTTCCTGTAGACTTGATGGAAACTTGCGCTCTTCCTTCAAACTGGCGATTATTAATCATGGCGGCAGAGGAAGATCTCACGGTTTACTATGCGGAAAGCAATTCCTGCGACCGCCGCGTGGTCTGGCCACAGCATCGGTCAAAACCATTCTATGTGCTTTTCCTGTGCCTCAGAGGCCGTTTCCGCGTCACTTTGAGAAAGCGTTGCTGGGAGGCTGGATCCGGGGAGGCGTTGATCTTCCGGGGAGACTGGATCGAGGGAGAGCTGGAGGCGGTTGATCGGCTCCTCGACTACCAGTGGTGCAGCTTTCACGCAGAGGAGGCGGCCACGCTGCCGACGCTGGTCGCGAACACAGACTTCGATTTTCTCCAGCAGCTTCACGAGCGGCTGATCCGCTCCTACCGAGAGAACGGCTCGAAAGCCTCCGATACGATCTTCTGGATGCAAGTGATTTTGCGCACTCTGGCCGAAGACCATCTTCCAGACCGCTCCGCCGTCGCCGACGATCACTCGCACCCGGTCTTGATCGTACTACGGGAACTGAACGCCCATCCCGAACGTTTCCGCTCCGTCGATGACTTGATCCGTCGGTCCGGGTTTTCCCGCAGTCATTTTTTCCGTCTCTTCTAGGAACTCACCTCTCAGAGCCCGCAGGAATACCTGATCTCGGCCCGCGTGCAGAAAGCCGAATCCCTCCTCGCGGAGACTGGGCTGAGCATCGGGCAAATCGCCGAGAACCTCGGGTACCGCGATATCTACCATTTCAGCAAACAGTTCAGAGAGGTTCGGGGGATGCCCCCAAGTGCCGCCCGGCGGCTAATCCGGGACGGAGCCGGAGGGTGAGGCGGGACGCGGAAAACCAGTATCGTGCCCGCTTGACGCCGCAAATTCGAACGGAATCGACCGAAATGATTCAAATATACAAATATTTTTCCCTTTAGGCAATTGACGAAACGGGTATTCTGAAGGAGTTTCTTGAATGATGAAAATTAAGCCAGTTACTTTCCCTGCCATGCCTCTCATCTCAAAACCCGTTTCCCTCGGCCTTCTCGCGGCCTGCGCCTTTTTAGTCCGTGTCCCTGTCTCCGCGGCGGAGGAACCGGTCGGCGGGCTGGACCACTACAACGACGTGGTGCGTCCTTTCGTCGAGAAATATTGCATGGAGTGCCACTATGGTCCGGACCGCAAGTCGGACATTGAGCTGGGCAGCGTAAGAATGCCTTCCGTATTCATTGCCGATGAAGAGCTGATGGATCTTACGCTTTGGGTCATGGAGGATGAGGCCATGCCGCCGCGCACCGCGGAGCAGCCCTCCGCGGATGAGCGCGAGGCGGTCATGGCTTGGCTGGATGCGCAGTTGCGGGCGGGCAAGGTCGATAACGACCCAGGTCTGGTGCACATGCCGCGCCTGACCCGGGTCGAATACGGTAACGTGATCCGCGACCTGACGGGAATCACATTCGACGCCCGGACTCACCTACCCACTGAGGGCGGTGCCGGAGAGGGCTTCTCCAATGTGGGCGGAGGCCAGTTGATGAGCGTTGGCGAACTCGAACAGTTCCTCAACACCGCAAAGGCCGTTACCAAGCACCTCCGCGCCATGCCTGGACTGCCGCTCGAATGGCACGAAGCACCTCTCGACGAAATCCGTGTTCCGGACGAATTTCGCAAAGAGATGGTCACTCGATGGAAGGAGTGGCACATCGTGGAGCAGGGGCAAAAACGACCGAGGCTGTTCAATGATCTGGAGGACAACTACGGTCTGAGCGATGGCCTTTACTGGGAAGCGGTCTGGCTCCACAAGCACAGGGAAGCTCTGCCCGGGATCCCGAATGATATTACCTTGGAAGATCTCGCCAAACAATACGAGCCGCAACTTTCACCGGCGTTCTTGCGCAACTGGAAAGCCTACCTCGACGAGCAGAACCCCGAATACTTCGTCATGGAGCGCTTCTTCGAGCGATGGAACCAGATTCCCGGCCCCGAAGCGATCACCGACATCAAAGAGCTGCGTGAGGAATATCTCAAACCCTTCGAAGAATGGGCTCAGGCCTGGGGGCGCATGCCTTATGAAGTTCGATTCCCATCGATTCAGGAGAGGCGTTTTTATTCGGGCAATGAACTCAACAATGCCAGAAAAGAAGGTCGGTATCCCCTGCGCCTAACCTTCCACCGCGTCGAAGACGATGGGAACCCGGTCGATGAACTCTTCCTCGTCGCCACAGATCTCACAGACGGAAACAGGGAGGACATTCTGGTTTGGCGGGACGGCTACTTTCTCTTCGGCGACCGGAAGAACCCGACCCGTGAGCCTTGGCAGGATCATGTCGAATTCTTTACCACCCCCGAAGGCACTCGGCTCTCTTGGGGGAGCCATCCTCAAGACGCGCCACTCGAGCCAGGAGCCATCGGCGTGCAAGCGCCCGCCATCCTCCGTATCAAGGTTCCCGAGGATGCCATCGGCTTGGATGTCGAAGGTTATTTGGATCAGGAACGTTATCCTTCCGCGACCATGCAGCAATACGTGACCCACGACCTGGAAGAGCTGCATTTCTCGGATCAGTTCGATTCGCTACGATTCATCCCCAGGCGAAATCTCATTCATGCGGACAAAAGCGACAAAGGCCGCACGGTCGAGCGTGCGATCAATGAAGCCGAATATGTCTTCAGGCTAACCCGTCTCAACAGCACCCCGGAATCCTTCTGGTTGTACGACGTCGAGGGCATCGACCTCGCCCTCCTGCCTGTAAGACCGCTCGACGAGCACGCCCGTGCCCGCAACGTGATTGAAGGTGTCGGAGAGACGCCCTATGCCGTTTCACCGCAGGAAATACGGGACGAAGCAAATCCGGAACGCCGACAGTCGATGGACGACCTGCTCGCCCGTCTCAAAGTCACCATTCAGGAACCCCAGCAGAAGTTGGTCGCCCTCTTGAAGGAAAACGGATACGAGAATGCGGTGGAAGGCGTGATTCCTCCGGTGGAAGTGACCCTCGACTGGGAGGATGTCGACAAGGAGCGTTTCGAGCAACTCGCCCATGCTATCAAGGCCATTCGAATGCAGGAACAACGCTACGCCCGCAACCAGCTCTCGGCCTTCGCCCACGACGCCTGGCGGCGTCAGGTGGCCGAAACGGACATCGAGACGAT
Source organism: uncultured Puniceicoccaceae bacterium (assembly GCA_964507815.1). Classification (GTDB taxonomy): domain Bacteria; phylum Verrucomicrobiota; class Verrucomicrobiia; order Opitutales; family Puniceicoccaceae; genus Puniceicoccus. Next base: position 3,169 of record CAZDRT010000051.1, on the reverse strand, counting down.
CATGCGCCTCTATCGTGAAAACCGAGCCCAAGGCAATCTCTACGATACCGCCGTGAAGCATGCCATGCACTTCATTTTAGTGTCGCCGAAATTCATCTTCCGCATCCAGGCGGGAGAAGACAGCACGGAAGCCTACGCACTAAACAACTACGAACTGGCCGACCGCCTCGCCTTCTTCCTCTGGGCCAGTGTGCCCGACAAGGAGTTGCTGGATCTGGCCGAAGCGGGCAAGCTGACCGATCCAAACGTGCTCCGGCAGCAAGCCCGGCGTATGCTGGAAGACGAACGGGCCCAGGCCCTCGGCGAAGCCTTCGCGGGGCAGTGGATGGGCTTTTACAACTTCCGCTCCTTCACCGATCCCGATCCCGACGCCTTTCCGCAATACACGGAGAATTTGCGCAACGCCATGTTCGAGGAGAGCGTTCGGTTCTTCACCCATATATTCCAAGAGGGACGTCCGCTCACGGAGATCGTCAACGCCGACTACACCTTCCTCAACGAAATACTTGCGGAACACTACGGTATCCCGGGGGTTAAAGGAGCGGACTTCCGCAAGGTCACCCTTTCCGCTGAGAAACCCCGTGGGGGCATTCTCACCCAAGGCTCCTTCCTCACCGCCACCTCGATGCCTCTGCGCACCAGTCCGGTCAACCGCGGGGTATGGATACTGGAGACTCTTCTCGGAGAGCATCTGCCAGCGCCGCCACCCGACGTGCCGCCGCTCAGCGAAGAGCCGGTCAGCACCGACGGCCTGACCATCCCCGAGCAACTCGCCGCCCACCGCGCCGACCCGGCCTGCATGGACTGCCACATGCGCATCGACCCGCTCGGCTTGAGCTTGGAGAACTTCGATCCCGTGGGTGATTGGCGCAACACCTATGCCAACGACGCCCCCGTGGAAGCGGCTGGACAGGACGCGGCGGGCACCCCAATCAAAGGGGTGAACGGCCTCATGGATTACCTCATCGAGCGGGACGAAAAAATCCTCAACCAGTTCAACCGCAAGCTCCTCGGCTATGCCTTGGGGCGTGGCGTGAACAAGTCAGACGACCTGCTGCTTGAGGACATGCTCAAGGCACTTCAGGAAAATGAGTACCGGTTCGATGCGGCTCTCGATCTGATCGTGACCAGCAAGCAATTCCGCTTCCGGCGGAACCCTCCCGAGTTCGCCATGCAATAAGCCCGTCAGCCGACCCTTTCAAAACCAACACCCAACCCAAATACTGCCATGAACCCGCTTGATCTCGAAGCCGCCCATCCTATCAGCCGCCGTACCGTTTTAAAAGGCATCGGAGCTGCGTTGACTCTCCCCTGGCTGGAAAGCCTCGCGTGGGCTCAAGGCGGTGACCTGGCTGTGACAAAAAGCCCACCCCGGCGTTGGGGCGCCATGATTTTCACCAACGGCGTATGGGAGCCCGACTGGTGGGCCAAAGGGACAGGCAGCGCGATGGAACTCAGTTCCACGCTCAGCCCCCTTGCCCGGCACCGAAACAATATTCTGGTGCTCAATGGCCTGCACGTCATGCCTGAGTTCACGGGAACCGCGGGCGGACCACACACTCCGAAATTCAGTAATTTCCTCAGCGGCGGCGTCATAAACCGCACCAATGTGCCTGACCTGGCGGAAAGCATCGACCAACGAATGGCCCGTGAAATAGGGATGCGAACCCCCTTGCCCTGCCTTACGCTCGGGGTCGAGCCAACCATGTCCGGCCTTACAGCCGGGGTGCCGTCCATCTACTTTACGACCTGTTCATGGAGCACGGCCAAGACCCCGGTCGCACCCGAAATCTACCCGCGGCGCGCCTTTGACCGCCTCTTTGACACCAGTTCTCTGCTCAATGACCGCTCGGTGCTTGATGCGGCACTCGGGCAATCCAGGGACGTCCGTCGCAAGCTCTCCTATCACGACAAGCAGAAGCTGGATCAGTACATGGAGTCCATCCGCTCCGTGGAGCGACGCATCAACCTCGCGTCCAGCGACAAGCGTTTCGAAGGGTGGAAACCCACGCTCAATGAGCCAAACATCGTGCGCCCGCGCGAAGGGCTTGACTGGGACTTGCCCGAGCACATGCGCCTGATGGCCGATCTGATGACCCTGGCTTTCCAGATGGACAAGACGCGCATCGCGACCCTGTTGCTGGAAAAAGACGTTTCCACCATCAACTTCAAGTTCCTCGAGGGTGTCGGCAGTGGCCAATACCACGCCACCTGGTCCCACCACGCCAACAAGCCCGATGCGGTCGCTGGCTACAAACTGATCAACCGCTACCATGTCGAAATGTGCGCCCACGTGCTCGACCGGATGAGTACCGTCGAGGAGGGCAACGGCACTCTTCTGGACAACACTATGCTACTGTTCGGATCGAACTTGATGGACGGTAACTCCCACGACGCCACGAAGTTGCCCATTATTCTGGCCGGTGGTCGTAATTGCGAGATCAAGCCCGGTCGGGTACTGACCTACACGGATCCCGACGACCGTCTCATCTGCAACCTCTACCTCGCCACCGCGCAGCGCATGGGCATGGACATCGATAGCTTTGGTAACAGCGCACACCCGCTTCCCGGACTGGCCGGATGAGCGGCCGTGCCGTTGCCCCCCCTTTTTTTTAAACAGAAAAAACATGAAACCGAATAAAAATCCCCTGAAACGCATTCCTCCGGTAGGCATTCGGCTCCTGGCCGGCTTCGCCGCGCTCTCCGCCAGCCTGACGGCGGCGGAGCGGGCGGATGTCGTGAGCTGGGGCAACATGCCCGAACGCAATATGGTCATACCCGGCCATGACCTTCCGGTTGATCTGGACGAGGCAAACACCCTCTGGACCGCCGATTCGGACTCGTCCTACTGCTACAGTCAACCGACGGTGGTGGGTGACCGCGTGGTGATCGGCATGGTTGGCAATATGACCCTGCCCTACCACGACGAAACGACCACGCTCAATCAAAGCCAAGTCCGCTGCTTTGATCTCGAAACAGGCAAAGAACACTGGGTGCTGGCATTGGGCTACAGCCGTTACGGGGTTTGCGCCACCTTTGCCGTTGAAGAAAACCGGCTGTACTTTATCGATGGCACACGGCTCATTTGCATCGATCTGAATGGCATGGCTGACGGCAACCAAGGCCTGACCAACGAAATTGAGCACGCCAGTGCCGCCCGCACGCATGC
>CAZDRT010000050.1:4306-18478 GCA_964507815.1 uncultured Puniceicoccaceae bacterium | reverse complement strand
ACCCGCTCGCTACGTTCATAGATGAAAATCCGTAATCTGCACCTCGCACCCCTCTTTCTCGCCAGCCTCCTGACCTTTCATCCGGGTCACGCTCAGGTCGATGAGATCATCGAGACCTTTCATGATGCGTCGGATCCCCGGATTCTGATCATGGCTCATCGGGGAGGGTATCTGGAGGAGCCGGTCCTGCCGGAGAACTCGATACCGGCCATTGAGCGCGCGCTCGCGGCGGGCATGGATATCATCGAGACCGATTTCTATCTCACCTCCGACGGCCACATGGTCGCAATGCACGACTGGTCGCTGGACCGCACGACTGACGGCACCGGAGCGGTCTCGGATCACACCTTGGCGGAGGTTCAGCAATTGCGCCTGCGCCTGCCCGACGGCACGCTGACCGACGAGTATCCGCCCTCCCTCGAGGAAGTCGTGGCCCTGGTAAAGGGACGCGCGATGCTGATTCTGGACAAGGTCAATGTTGCCAACGATGCCCAGATGGAAGCGGTCCTGCGGGTGCTGCGGGAGCAGGGCGCCGTCGATCACGCCCTCTTTCACGGCACCCACCTTCCTGCGCAAGCAATGGATGCCCTCGCCCGCATTCCCGAGGACATCAATTTCCTGCCGCAACGGACGGACACCTCCGCCGAGGAGATTATTACGATCCTGGAAACGCTCGAACCGCCCGGCATTGAGTTGATTTTCGAAGACGATCAGACCCCGATGCTGAGCCCCGAGGTCATCGCGACCGCCCAGGAAACCGACACCCGTATCTGGATCAATTCCCTCTGGGCGAACCAAAACGGCGGGCATAACGACGCCCGGGCGATCGCCGGGGAGGAGGACGAAACCTGGGGCTGGATCGCGGACCGCGGTGCCCTAATCATCAACTGCGACTATCCCATGAGCCTTGAATCCTTCCTGGAAGAACGGGACGGACGGGCGATGGTGACCACCCACGATTTCGCCCCGTCCGACACCGAAGGCTGGACCCCGATCGCCCCAGCGTACTCGGACGGAGGCTATTCCTTTTATCCCACCGCCAACACCTTCGGCGGCCGCATTCTCTGGTCCGGAACCGCCGGTGCCGAAGGCGGGGTGATCGTCACCGATTTCCAAGGCAACGCCGATTGGCGCGCCCGTGCCCATCCCTCGGCCATCCTGCGCTCTCCCCCGTTCACGCTCAAGGGCACCGACCCACGAAGTCCGATCTCCTCCGAATTCCCGGTGGAACAGATTTCCTTCAGCCTGCTCGGCGGAATGGGGGCGGCGGAGGGGCCGTCCGCCTTTTCCGACATTCCCGAGCAATCGGTGAGGCAGTCCAGAGAGGATCACAACGGTTGGCTCGGGGTGGCCCTGCGCCGCGAGAGCGACGACGAGTACCTGCTGTGGGCACGCCGCAGCGCCAATGGCCAGAGCAACCTGGGTCCCGGCTGGCAAAACATCCGCTGGAACCACTCGACCCTCGCCAAGGCCACCGCCGGCGATCCACCCGGCACCACTTACACCCTGGATCTGATCGACGCGGCCCACAACGACTGGGGCTGGATCGCGCTCGACCGCGTCCGCTTCCGATTGGATGAATAAGCGCATGTCAGAAAGGTTCAAACCACCCGCTCCTACGTCGCTAGAGGACACAGAGAGCACAGAGGTTTTTGTTTCGCGTGGATCGGACTGCCAACCCAAATTCGGACCATTCATTTTCAAAAGGAGACACACCTCCAATTCATCCTCCCTCCCTCTGTGTCCTCTGTGCTCTCTAGCGCAGCGGGTGGTAAAAAATTTCACCCAATTCGATCTGCGTGCAGGTTCGATTTTAAACCACCCGCTCCTACGTCGCTAGAGGACACAGAGAGCACAGAGGTTTCTGTTTCGCGTGAATCAAACTGCCAACCCAAATTCGAACCATTCATTTTCAACAAAAGACACATCTCCAAATTATCCTCACTCCCTCCCTCTGTGTCCTCTGTGCTCTCTAGCGCAGCGGGTGGTTGAAAAATCTTAAATCTTAGCCGCTGATCATAATGAAAAATCTCCTTCACACCGCCTGCCTCTGCACTTGCGCGGCCCTTTTCCTCATTGGCTGCGGGGAAAAGGCTAACCGCGAGAGCATTCTCGTTTACACCACCCTCGAACCCAAGGAGTGGCCGCGCATGGTGGAGATGTTCAATGCGCATCACCCCGAGATCGACGTCCGCGTTTTGCGCGATTCGACCGAAGTCATGGCCTCCCGCTTTCTCAACGAACGCGACAACCCCCAGGCGGATGTGATCTGGGGTCTGGCCCGCTCGCGCGTCATGCATTTCGAGAACGAGGGTCTTCTCGAACCCTTTGACGATATCGACCTTTCCAACCTCCGGGAGCAGTTTCGCGATCCGGACGATCCCAACTCCTGGTACGGCATCGCGATCTGGATGAGTGCCATCATCGTAAACATGATCGAACTCGACCGCCTGGGACTCGATGTGCCGGAGTCCATGGAGGATCTGCTCAAGCCCGAATACAAAGGGCTGATCGCCATGCCCGACCCCAACTCCTCCGGCACCGGCTACCTGATCGTCAACGCCATCCTCCAGCAGATGGGCGAGGAAAAGGGCTGGGAATTTCTGGAAAAACTGGATGGCCAGGTCTTCCGCTACACCCATTCCGGCACCCTTCCCGCCGCCATGGCCGCCAAAGGCGAAGCCGTCATCGGGCTCTCTTTCGCCGCCTGGGGCTTCCGTCACGCGGAAGCCGGCGATCCGGTAAAAGTGATCTTCCCCGCCGACGGTTCCGGGTGGGACATGAATGTGAACGCCCTGGTGGCGAAGGACACAATCAAGCCGGAGGCCAAGGCCTTTCTCGAATGGGCTTCGACCCTGGAGGCGATGGAGCACTACGCGGAGACCTTTCCGATCTGCGGCGACGTCCGCTACGACGCGATTCCGGAAGGCTATCCGGCCGACCCGGAGGCCCAGCTCATCGACAATGACTTCGTCTGGCTCGGGGAAAACAAGGACCGCATCCTCGACGAGTTTCAGGAGCGCTTCGCCGGGGCGCGGTAGGTCGAGTAGTTCAGGGGTCAGGGATCAGGAGACAGAATGAAGAGCTGTAAGAACATTCCCGCCGTGGTCGGACCGGCTTGCCGTCCGATTCCTTTCGGACCAATTGAGGCCACAGGAAATCGGGGGCCAAGGCCACCCTACTACGGTTGAAACCGAAAACTTACCTGTTATGACACACTATTCCAGTAGTCAGGAGTCAGAATATTTACCAATAGGGCACAACATATATGGTCGAAGCTGACTCCAACAACGAACTGCTCTTGCTCGAGGGAATTTCCAAATCCTTCGGCAGCACCCGGGTGCTGGAGGACCTCAGTCTGACGATTCCCCGGGGGAGCTTCTGCACGCTGCTGGGCCCGTCCGGCTGCGGCAAGACCACCCTCCTCCGTCTCATCGCCGGCCTCGAGAGTCTCGATGCCGGTCGCATCCTTTTTTTCGGGCGGGATGTCAGCCACCTCCCCGTCTCCCGGCGCAACTGCTCCATCCTCTTCCAATCCTACGCCCTTTTTCCCACTCTTTCGGTCGAAGGCAACATCAGCTACGGCCTCCGCGCCCGTCGACTTCCCAAGGGTGAAATCCGGGCCAAGGTCTCTGAACTCCTCGGGCTTGTGGGCCTGACCGGACTTGAAAAACGCTATCCCTCCGAACTTTCCGGTGGCCAGCAGCAGCGGGTGGCCCTCGCGCGGGCCCTCGCCATCGAACCGCAGGTCCTGCTCCTCGACGAACCCCTCTCCGCGCTCGACGCCCAGGTCCGCCTCCATCTCCGCACCCAGATCCGGCTGCTTCAGCGTCGTCTCGGGGTCACCACCATCATGGTCACCCACGACCAGGACGAGGCGCTCTCCATCTCCGACCACATTTTTCTGCTGCTCGACGGAGCGATCCAGCAAAGCGGCTCCCCCGAGGAACTCTACCTGCGTCCCCGGTCCCGGTTTGTCGCCGATTTTATCGGCTCCGCCAATTTTCTGGAGGGCTGGAAACAGGTCGATGACCGGACGTTTTCCCGCGGTCAGGCCCGCTTGCAGACCGCCTTCGAAACGACTCTCACCGCCGATCCCGCCACCCTCATGATCCGCCCCGAACACCTGCGGATCGCACCCGGGTCAGAGTCTGATGGGATCCCCGCCACCGTCGATTGGGCGGAATTCCAGGGAGCCAAACAACGCTTCGGCGTAACCACCGATCCGGCCTTCAGCGGATCGGCCATCGCCCTGGAAATCGATTGTCCCCTCTCCGCCGGACACTTCCCACCCGGCACACCGATCCGCGTGGTCTTTCCACAAGAACATCTCCGCGTCTTTTCTTCGAAGGGATGAAATTGAAGCCCCGGAAAAGCGGATCCCTCTTTTGGGATCGCGATGAGAAGGTCGAAGCCACCGTCACGATTCTCCTGCTGGGTTTCATGGCCCTGTTTCTCATTCTTCCCGTCGGCCTACTCCTCGCCAAAGGATTTTTCGATCCGATCTCCGGGGCATGGTCCGGCCTGGAACAACACCGCAAGTACCTGACCGATCCCCGCATTCTCGGGATATTCAAAAACACGCTCGGCGTGGCGTTCGCCACCGCCTGCTGCGCCACCATTTTGGCCGCTCTCTTCGCCTACTCGCTGACCCGCACCTGCCTGCCGGGTGCCCGCTGGTTTCGCTATCTGGCAATGCTTCCCCTCTATGCGCCGACCATGCTCTTCGGCATCGCCATCATCGCGCTTTTCGGGAACCAGGGACTGCTCTCCGGCGGGGTCATTCCGGGATTGCCCGCTTTCGACATCCAAACCCACGGGCCCTTCGGTCTGGTGACCGCCCTGACCCTTTTTTGTTTTCCGCCCGCCCTGATCATCATGATGAGCGCGATGCGCCACGCCGATGCCCGTCTATACGAGGCGTCCGTCAGTCTCGGTGCCGGCCATGTGCAAACCTTTTTCACGGTCACTCTCCCCGCTCTGAAATTCGGGCTCATCAGCGCGTTCGCCTTCTCGTTCATCCTTGCCTTCACCGATGTCGGTGTGCCGCTGCTCCTGCCCTCGCGCGAGTTCACCGTGCTCTCGGTGGAGATTTTCCAGCAGGTGGTGAATCGGAACAACAACACCATGGGGGCCACCCTGGCGGTCCTGCTCCTGCTTCCCGCCTTTTTCGCCTTCGGCGTGGATCGCTTCGCCCAACGGCGCCAAAACGCCGCCCTCTCCGCCCGCGCCGTTCCCTACGTCCCCAAGCCCCATCCCCTGCGGGATCGACTCGCCCTCGGCCTGTGCATCACTGTCTCAGCGGTCCTCCTCCTCTTTGTTCTGACGCCGGCCTTTATCGTATTCGTCGATACCTGGCCCTCTTCTCTCTTTGACAAAGAGCGCCTCGCCGCTTTCCGCGGTGTCGATCCCTCGGAAGTCCGCACTTTCAGCCTCCGCCACTTCCGCGGCAGTGGCACCACCCAGGCCGGATCGCCGTATATGACCAGCCTGAGCATGGCGCTCGGCACGGCAGTTCTCGGAACCATCCTCGTTTTTCTCACCGCCTGGGTGGTCGAGCGCTCCCGCCGTCTCGGCTTCCTGCGCAAAGCGCTCCAGCTCCTCGCCACCCTTCCTCCCGCGCTTCCTGGCCTGATCCTCGGCCTCGCCTACCTCCTCTTTTTCGTTCAGGCCGAAATATTCGGATTGCCCAATCCCTTCCACTCCCTGCACGGCACCCTTTTTCTCCTCATCCTGTGCAACCTCGTCAACTACTTCGGCCTGGGCTATTTCAGCATCACCACCGCCCTGCGCCAGATTGATAAAGAGTTCGAAACCGTCTCCCGCGCCCTCGGAGCCAGCAACCTCATGCTTCACCGCAGGGTGATCCTTCCCATCCTCGGCCCGACCCTCTCGGAAGTAGCTCTCTTCTTTTTCGTCAGCACCATGGCCGGAATTTCCGCCATGATTTTCCTGCGCACCCCCGAGTTCAATCCGGCGGCCGTCGCCATCGTCAGTCTCGAGAACGAAGGCCGCACCCAGGCCGCCGCCGTTTTCGCACTTTTCATCGTCGGCACCAATCTGGCCGCCCGGCTCGTCCATGACGGGATCAAGGCTCTCGGGAGTAAATTTTTCTCGAAAATTGAAAGCTGAAATGGCAATTTTCCAAAAAAGTCACCGAGATAACCCATCTACGGGTGGGTTGCGGCACGCCGACGAGCGGCGGCCCTACAAATTTTCCGCCGTCGGACCAACAATCGAAAGGATCCTCCCTCAATGGTAAAAATATTTCCCCTCTCCCTTCTCTTTCTGGCTTCTTCAGTTTCCGGCGCGGATTTCGGGCCGCGCGATCCGGCCAGTGATGAAAGTCAGGCAATTACCGTGCCCCTTGGCGGGAATGCGTTCTTGGTCTCCGGGCCGGAATCCAATCGCATCAGCAAAACCGGCATTTCCAATTGGACGGACAAAAAAACGGTCTACCACGTATTCGTGCATACCGCCGGGGCCGAGTCCATCAACGTTTCGTTGCGAATCGAAACCCAGGAAGAACGATCCCGGATCAAAGTGAAAATCGGGGACACCGAAGAAAAGGTAACTATCAGGAAAAACACTGCCGGAGAAATCGAAGTGGGTGATTTCAAGTTCGCTCCGGGATACCAAAAAATCGAGTTTTCCGGCTTATCCAAGTCGGGAGATCAGTTCGCCAGGATCACTGACGTTATCTTGCGCTCCGAGGATGATATTGATCCCAAGTATGTAAAAACCAATGACAACAACAGTTTCTACTGGGGCAGACGCGGCCCTTCGGTTCATCTGAGCTATCCCGTTCCCGAGGGGAAAGATTACCAGTGGTTCTACAGTGAAGTGACCGTCCCGGAGGGCGAAGATGCCCGGGGTTCCTTTTTCATGGCGAATGGATTCGGGGAAGGATACTTTGGCTTCCAAGTCAATTCCGACACCGAGCGCAGAATCCTGTTCTCGGTCTGGAGTCCCTTTGCGACCGACAATCCGGCTAAAGTCCCGGAAGAAAAAAGGATCGTTTTGCTACGCAAGGGCAAGCATGTTTATTCGGGCGAGTTCGGAAACGAAGGGTCAGGGGGGCAAAGCTATTTGAGATTCAATTGGGAAGCGGGGACGACCTACCAATTCCTCAACTCGGTGAAGCCCGATGGAAACGGGAACACCATTTACACCGGATACTTCTACGCGCCGGAGGTAGGCGAATGGCAAATCATCGCCAGCTTCAAGCGCCCCAAAACGGAGACGTGGTACCAGCGGCCGCATTCCTTCCTGGAGAATTTCAATCCGGAATTCGGCTACCGGGAAAGAAAGGCCTATTACGACAATCAGTGGATCCGATCCACGGACGGCGAATGGACGGAACTGACCGAGGCCCGCTTTACCGGGGACACCATCGCTACGATCGGATACCGCATGGACTATGCGGGCGGTGCCGAGGCCGACACCTTTTATCTCCAAAATTGTGGCTTTTTCGACGAATATACTCCTCTGAGAAGTATGCATAGCCGTCCAGCCAAGGGACATTCGCCCGCCATCGATTTCGAGTTTTTGAAAACGCTTGGAAGCCGACAGAAATGACGATGACCTCAGCGAGGACGTAATACCTTCGCGGACAATCCAGTAGCTCCATTTTATCACATTATGCCTCCACCTCCTTCTCTCTTCAATTCCGACGACTGGCAACGAATCGCCCGGCTCCTGTTTGACATGGGGGGCGCAATCCGGGAGGGCATTCGCCTGGATCGTGCCCGCAACCCCCAATCGGTTGCCCATGAAATCCACAAGACGACCTCCGCCGATACCATTTACGAGATCGACCGGGTGAGTGAGGAGAGTCTGGTCGACTGGTTTCGCAAGAACTGGCCCGCCGAGTATCCCGCCCTCGTGATCGCCGAAGGCCTCGGCGACGAATCAGGGGTTTGTTTTCCAGAGGGTGCCTCCGAGCCGCAGCTACTCATCCTCATCGATCCGATCGACGGCACCCGCGGCCTGATGTACGACAAGCGCTCGGCGTGGATGCTGGCCGGGGCCGCCGCCATTCCTCCCGACGGGCGCCTCCCCACCCTCGCCAACCTCCGGGCTGGGGTGATGGTGGAAATTCCCACCAGTCGCCAGTCCATTTCCGACGGTGCTTGGGGATGGAGAGCCGATGACGGAAGCTTTCAGATGGAATCGGCCCGGTCCCCCGGTCCCGGCCAAGCCACCGAACCCCTCCCTCTCCGTCCTTCCCACGCCGCCGACCTGCGGCACGGTTTCGCTTGTTTCTCGACATTTTTCCCGGAGGGACGCGAGGAGATCCAGCGGATCGAGGCTGCGTTTCTCCGAAAACATCTCCCGGAAATCCCCTCGGAGACCCCTTTGGTCTTTAACGATCAATACATCTCTTCCGGCGGACAGCTCTTCGAACTCATGGCCGGTCGGGACCGGATGATCGCCGACCTCCGCCCCCTGGTCTTTGAAAAACTCGGTCTCAACACCAGTCTGACCTGCCACCCCTACGACCTCGCCTTTCTCCCCGTCTTTCACGCCTCCAGCTGCGTCATTGAGGACCCTTGGGGGAATCCCCTCAACGCGCCCCTCGACACCCTGACCCCGGTCACCTGGGTAGCCTACGCGAACCAAACCCTTGCCGATACCCTTCGCCCCCTGCTGCGGGAAACGCTCCTCGAATTGGGGTACAGGCCGCCGTCCGAGTGAATTTTACGACCTACCGGTCGCGGAGCTGCATTCGACCCGTTCGACAAGCGCAAGGCAGGCCAAGCTCATGCCAGGAAAGAAAACGCGACTACGTGGAGCCGCCCATTTCCCCCGAAAGTTCCGCGTTTCCGTAGCCCGCCTGTCTTCAGCTGGCGGGGATTTGGGTGGATCCGAGCTAATGATGGTGATTCAGTCGAGCCACTTCCAGGCCGGAACGATCCGGATGGAAAGACCTTGTTCGGTCAGGGAATCTTCCTGATCCAGCGTGAGGATGAACCTGTCGCGCCCCTTTTTCGCCGGGCAACCCGGCAGCTTGCTGGCCTCAACGAGACCCCGTAGTTCGCGTATACGGTTTTCCGGGCTCAGTCGGGAACAGCACTGAATAGCGAGATCGCGGGTAACGAAATCGCATTCCCAAGCATGGGGTGCCGCCGCAAAAGCGGGCTTGTCTCCCCTGCGACGCAGCGCAAGGAGCACGGCGTTTTCCAGTTTACGGCCGAGATCGGGCGTGGGGTTCGGACTATTGGCCGCCGCTAGTCCGGTATCCACCGCGTAATACTTCGGTGGACTCGTGACCCTCTGTTTGAAAGACGCACTGAAACGCGGAAGAGAGAGCAGAAGCCAAGCGTCTTGCAGGTATTCAGCCATCCGTCCGGTTTGCGCCACGGACGGCAATCCCAGCCCTTTGGCAAGAGCTTGCAGGGAAAGGGGCTGCCCCGGGTGCGCCAGCAAGTGCAGTGCCAGCGTCATCAAAGGGCGGGAGGAACGAAGGGAATACCGCGCCACTATATCGCGTTGGGCGACGTCGCGCAGCAACTCTTGCAGAATCGCCGACCCGGTTTGCGGCCCTGCCTGCAGCGCCCCGGCAAAGCCACCACGCGTCAGGTAATCCTTCAGTGCCTGCGGACCGGCGGACTGTCCGGTGAATTCAAGAAATTCGCAGAAGGAAAACGGATAAACTTCGTGGGATAGCTGGCGTCCGGTCAGCTTCGATCCCATTTCTCGCCCGAGCAGACTCGCATTAGATCCGGTGAGGCAAACCCGCCGTCCTCCATCGAGCAAAGATCTGACCAGCCGCTGCCACTCGGGCACCTCCTGCACCTCATCGAGGTAAACCGCCGCTTTGGGGTGCTCGGAATCAAGCACGGAGATCAAAGTGGCGAAGTCTTCCGGCCCCATCCCATAAAGGCGTGTGTCCTCCAGGTTCAGCTGCACTGATCGGCCTCCCAGACTGTGGCGCAATTGATCTTGCAGTGTGCTTTTGCCGCAGCGCCGCACTCCTGTCAGCACCAACGCGTGGGTGCGCGGCCCCGTCTTCCACCTCGGTCGGAAATGCCGGAAAATTTCAGGTCCGGCGGGGCAAACGACCGTTGGGGAAGCGAGCACGGCAGACAGTGTTTCACGGAGCAACATACTTTTGTTCTACGTATAAAACACTTGTGTGCAAGTATAAAAAATAAATGTTCCATTTTATTCCCCCGGAGAAATCAGATGCTGGGCAACGACTTCGATACCGGTGACGAAGACCTTGTCACCAAGCGGATAGTGAGACGCCCCCGGACACACGATATCGAGACGATCCAACCCGAGGCTTTCCAAGGCCAACTTTTGCGAACCGGTTCGACGCGGAGAATCGGTGTATTTTATCTCGAAGCCTCTCCGTTGGCCATGATGCAAGAGCAACAGATCCAGCTCACCCTGATTGTGGACACCCCAGAAATAAACCTGATCCTCCTCAAGTTTGGAAAGTCGGATAATCTGCTCCAATGCAAATCCTTCCCACGAGGCACCCAGACGAGGATGTGTCGAAAGGCCACCCTCATCTTCGATGCCCAACAAATGGTGCAGAACCCCACTGTCGCGAAAATATATCTTCGGCGTCTTAATTTCCCGTTTTTTCAGGTTTTCGTGCCAGGGCCGGAGACATCGCACCATGAAAGTTCCGGTCAAAATGTCCAAATAGCGACGTGCGGTGGTATCCGCCACACCGAGACTCTTACCGATTTCAGAAGCGTTGAAACACTGCCCATGCACATGGGCCAGCATCATCCAAAAGCGCCGCAAAGTTGCCGCCGGGATCTGCAACCCCAAGGCAGGAATATCCCGTTCCAAATAGGTTTTAACATAATTTCCCCGCCAGCGATAACTGTCCTTTTCTTCACCAGCCAAGTAGGCCGGAGGGAAGCCGCCACGCAACCACAAACGCCGGGCATCGGGTACTTCCGCCAAACCAAAGGGTGCCACCTCGACAAAGCCGATACGACCTGCAAGCGTCTCCGCTCCTTGCCGGATCAAGTCCCGCGAGGCACTACCCAGAATGAGAAACCGTGCAGGTTCGCCTTCGCGGTCCGCCAGCACCCTCAGCAAGGGAAATAGTCCTGGTCGCAATTGGATTTCATCAATCACAATCAAGCCCCGCAGCGGCTCAAGCGCCAGTTTCGGCTCCTCCAAGCGGGCCAGATGCGCGGGATCCTCCAAATCAAAATAGTTAAGCCCCGGATCATGGGGGAATGCGGCTTGTCGGCAAAAAGCCCGCGCCAACGTCGTTTTCCCCGACTGACGCGGCCCCAACAGAGCCACCACCCTGGACACCCGAAATTCATCGGTAATCCGATCCAGATAACTTTCCCGATTCATCCGAATAGCACTAAATATGAAATTTCGGTGGTCAACACCGAATTTTCATTTAATGTAAGATGCTTTGATTTTTTTGGCTGGATAATGGCCCAAAGTGAGGTCGCTGGCGGCACCAGAAATCTTGGCGATGCAATGTCCTCATTATATTCCTTCGCCGTAAATTTACGACCTACCGGTCGCGGAGCTAAAGACACCGCGACTACGTGAAGCCGCCTATTCCACCCGGAAGGTCTGCGTTTCCGTAGCCCGCCTGTCTTCAGCTGGCGGGGATTTGGGTGAATCCGAGCTAACAATGGTTATTCAGTCTAGCCACTTCCAGCCCGGAACAATTGGGATGCTCTTTTTTTAAACCACCCGCTCCTGCGTCGCTAGAGGTTGTGGAGGTCACAGAGGTTGGTGTTTGGCGCGCTTCGAACCTTTATCCCAGACTCCACCCAATCAATTTCAGGAAGAGGCGCATCCTCGAATTCAAATCATTCTCTTCCTCTGTGACCTCTGTGCACTCTAGCGAAGCGGGTGGTTTAAACAATTCTTTTCCCACAAAGAGATGCACCAAGTAGTCGCATGACTTGTCGTTCGAACCGAGAGGCGTCCACGGTATTTTTATTTGGACTGATTTGTTGGAGTCCCGACTCGTCGGGAAAGACCGGATAAATCCGGGACTCCAACAGGGCAATAGCTGCTACCTTAAACGAGGGCAGCTAACCTAAATAGTTCTTTTTATCTATTTTTTTATTTTTTAATCTTTCTGATTGAAAGCCTCTCCAATCTATCTAACCTCCCTCCCAAACGTGAATAGAGGCAGATTCAGAAGGAATCGGCAAGCAGTTGGATGGTTCTTCGGAACCGTTTTTCTCGCTTTGGCCGTCAGTGCGGAGGAACCCGATCTGCCCCGACTTCCGGGCCCTTCCATCCTCACTCATGCCGTTTCCGTGCTGGAACAACCCCCGAAATACGGGGAGGACGAGCCTTTTTCTTTCGTCAACCCCGATGCGCCCCGCGGCGGAGACGTCAATCTGCCCGGCACCTACTTTACCAAGCTCTCCAACTTCGGGCTCTACGGGAGCCCTCCCCCGGCCCTCGAACTCGTCTTCGACAACCTCGCGGACAAGTCCTGGGACGACGACGAAGCCTACACGGTTTACGGGGTGCTCGTGCGCTACTTCGAGATCCCCGAAGACCGCAGCCGGATCCGCCTGCATCTTCGCCGGGACGCGGCCTTTTCCGACGGCGTGCCCGTCACCGCCCGGGATGTGGTGTTTTCCTACCGCATCCTTTTTCTGCCGGGAATGAGTCCGGCCCATCGCACCTGGTTCGAGAGGATCCACCGAATGGAGGAGGTCGACGAGCATACGGTGGACGTCTGGATCGACGAGTATTCGCGGGACGTGCCGGTCAACCTCTCGCGCCTGACGGTTTATCCAGAACATATTTACGGCGAACCCGGGGCTGACCTCGGAAAGGATTTCGAAGACTCGCTACCGATCGGATCCGGTCCCTACGTCGTAGAATCTTTTGAGAAGGGACAGAATATTTCCTACCGCCGACGCGACGACTATTGGGGCGACCATGTTCCGCGACTCCAGGGAACCTACAACTTCGATGGCGTCCACTATCAGGTCTATTACGATGACTTCTCGGAACTTCAGGCGCTGAAAAGTGGAAAAATCGACTTCACGTCCGTCGATCTCAACGCCTTTTTCAACCAGATGAACGGAGAGTATTTCGACCGCGGATTCATTCGCAAGGAACGCTTTCCCATCACCCGACCGGCCGCCATGCATTGTTTCGCCTTCAACTTGCGACGACCGGTTCTTCAAGACGTGAGAATGCGCCAGGCAATCGAGCTGCTCTACGATTTCGAGACGATCAACCGAAACGTTTACTGGGGGGAACGATTCCGGCTGAACAGCTATTTCCACAACGAGGACAATCTGCGATCCGGTCCCGGACCAGCCGAAGGCAAGGTGCGGAAAATCCTGGAGCACCTGGCCGCGGAATACAACGATCCCGCAGAGGGGATCATCCACGTCCCGGCGCTGGCCCTCGAACGCGGAGCCTTCGAGTACGGACTCGATTCCGAAGGCGAGCGGATCCCGATGGAGCAACGCATTTTGGCGGTGAATCTCCTGCTCGACGAGATGGGATGGATTTTCGACGAAAACGAGGGAGTGCGGATGCGGGATGGCGAACCGCTGCAACTGGAAATCCTAACCCACGCCAGCCACCCCGCCGAGTTGCAGTACTTCGCGAAGAATATGCGGGCGGTGGGGATCCGCCCCATCCTCGTGGACACCTCCAAGCTGGAACTGGTCAACCGGCTGGGCGCGTTCCGCTTCGACCTGGTCAACGCCTGGTTTGACGGGCGGCGGGCCCCGTCCGCCGAACTCGCCCGCAACTTCCTTTCGGCCACGGCCAACATCAAGGGATCGGCCAACATCCTCGGTCTGACCAACCCGGCGGTGGATGCCGTGCTGGAGGAGCTGCTCAACGCCAGCAGCGTCAAAGAGATGGAGACCTGGGCGAGGGTCTTCGACCGGATCATGCTTTCCAATCACTACGTCGTTCCCCGGACCTGGCCGATCTACGACTACGGGGTCTACTGGGACTATCTGGAACAACCGGAGGAATACGCCTCCGGGCTGTGGTTCTACGCCGTTCCCCTGCGTTACTGGTGGATGGATCTTGAACGCAAACGGGAGATCGAGGCCGCGCTCGAAGGCCAACCGTACGCCGAAGCACCATGAGCGCCTATCTCGTCCATCGGTTGTTGTTGATGATCCCCACCTTGTTCGGGGTCATGACCATCTTCTTCATTATTTCGGAATTTGTTCCCGG
>CAZDRT010000050.1:0-4296 GCA_964507815.1 uncultured Puniceicoccaceae bacterium | reverse complement strand
GTCCCCTCGACCAGGTGGAGGCGATGATCCGGGACCAAGCCCTGGCGGGCGAGAGAGGCGGAGGAATGGCCGGGGGCGCCGGTCCGACCGGATCGGAAATCGAGATCGATCCGGCCACCCGGCTCTCCATCAAACGAACGATTGGTCTCAACCACGATCGGGGAGAACGCTTCCTGCGAACCTTCCTCTGGTTCAGCCCGGACTCGATGATCTCCTCCGTCGAACTCGAACCAAACCACGGAGTGCCGGTGGTCTTCAACGGCAGATCGCTGTTCATCGTCCGGGACACCGCCGGAAAATTCTTCGCCTACGAAAACCGGGTCGAGACGCCGGAGGGACCATCGGGGCTGTATTTGGATAGTGCCACCGGCCGGATCGCCGCGGTGCGCGATCCTCTCCAACAGTTTTCCATCCAAACCGGTGAGAGTGAGACCAGCGGGGAGGTTCGACTTGAGCCGGTGCCGATCACGGTCAAGGAAGAGACCTTTTCGGAGTTCGGCTATACTCCCACGGGCGAGAGGATTCCGGTCCGGGAAACCCGGCTGGAGGTTTACCTCGAGCAAGACATGTGGACGGCCCTGAAAGACGGCGACAACTGGCATGGCTATCTGCTCCTGCGTTTTCCTCCATCGATCGGAAAGAACAAAAACTCCATTGAGTTGATTCGCGAGCGACTGCCGGTCTCGATGCGGCTCGGCATCATCTCCTTCTTTCTCACCTACTCCCTTTGCCTGGTGCTGGGGATCAAAAAGGCCGTGAAGAACAACACCCGCTTTGATGCCGTAACCAGCGCCCTGCTGCTGATCGGATACGGCATCCCCGGTTTCGTGCTGGCCGTCTTTCTCATCCAGCTCTTCGGACCGGGCGGGGATGCGCTGGTCAACCTCTTTCCACTCGGCGGGCTGCATTCTCCGGCCGCGGTCTATAACGAGATGAACCTGTGGGAGAAATTCTGGGACAACGTCCACCATCTCATCGCGCCCATCATCTGCCTGACCCTCTCGGGATTCGCCGGCCTGACCCTCCTCACCAAGAACAGTATTCTCGATGAATTCGGCCATCTCTACGCCACCGCAGCCCGCGCCCGCGGGCTCTCGGCGAACCAGGTGCTCTACAAGCATATCCTCCGCAACGCCCTGATTCCCCTGGTCACCTCGTTTCCCGCCCGCTTCGTGATGATGTTTTTCGCGGGTTCGATCCTCATCGAAAAGATCTTCACCCTCGACGGCCTCGGGCTTCTCAGCTTCACGGCCCTGGTCGAACGGGATTTCCCCCTGATCATGAGCACCTTGTTCGTGTTCACCCTGCTGGGGCTCTTCGCCTCGCTGCTGCGCGACATCTGCTACGTTCTCGTCGATCCCCGGATCAGCTTTGAAGGAGGTTCGCAATGAAGCTCGTCCGTCGCCTCTCTCCGGATTTGCAGGAGAAAATCCATCTCTTCCGGAAAAACCGGCGGGCCGTCTGGAGCACCCGCCTTCTGTTGCTGCTCTTCCTCGCGACCCTTCCAGCCGAACTCCTGTTCAACGACAAACCGATCATCCTCAGTATTGACGGACGGCTGTACTTTCCGATTTTGAAGGACTACACTTACGCCGACCTGGGCGGAAGCGTGAACGCCCCCGTCGTCAACTACCGATCCCAGGCATTTCAGGACTTTCTGGATGGCAAGGAATTCAAGGTAAACCTCGACCGTATCTTCCCTCCTCTCTCGGCACCTGGTGAGCGCATCAAGAAGACAAACGGTGCGATGTTCGAACAGTTGCCCGAAGTGAACCGCACACACTGGGCGGTGTTTCCACCGATCCCCTTTTCGTACCACAGTTTTCCGAAGAGTGAAAACCTTGAGAGGAACTTTCTGGCGAGTCCCCTCCCCCACGAGGTCGACGGGCGCCGCATTCCGGGAGCGATCCGCGAAGGCCATTTGCTCGGAACCGACGCTTACGGAAACGATGTTCTCGCCCGTATTGTCTATGGACTGCGTTTGTCGTTGGTTTTCGGAGTTTGCGTCGCCCTGACTTCGACGATCATCGGTATTATCATCGGTGGCATTCAGGGCTACTTCGGCGGCTGGATTGATCTGGCCGGACAGCGCCTCACCGAGATCTGGGACGCGGTGCCCCAATTGTTTTTGCTGATGATTCTAAGCGATTTCCTGGCCCGCCATCTGGTCCTCGGCGACATGCAGCACGCCCTCCTCCTTTTTGTCATCCTCAATCTCACTTTCTGGATGGGCATCGCCGGACAGATGAGAGCCTATTTTCTCAAGGGGCGCAGCCAGGACTACGTGCGGGCCGCACGCGCTCTCGGCGTTTCCCATGCACCGATCATGTTCCGCCACATCTTCCCCAACTCGCTGACGCCGATCATTACGTTCATGCCATTCGCGGTCGCCGGCGGAATCCTGGCTCTCGTCAGCTTGGACTTCCTCGGCTTCGGGATGAAATACCCCGCCCCCAGTCTCGGGGAGATGCTGGCCCAAGGACAAAACAATCTCGATGCCTGGTGGATCCTGACACCGACTTTTCTCACTTTGACCCTCCTCCTGGTGCTCCTGACCTTCGTCGGGGACGGAGTCCGCAACGCATTCGATCCGCGCTACAAGGGATGAAAACCGCAACCAACAAGGAGGTTCTGGAGGTCAGGAACCTACACACCCATTTCCACCTTGCGAACGGGGGTGTCGCCCGCACGGTCAACGGAGTGTCCTTCGAGGTAAAGCGCGGGAGGACGCTGGCGATCGTCGGTGAATCCGGGTCCGGCAAGTCGCAAACCGCTCTCTCGGTCATGGGTCTGCTCGATGCGAACGCTTTCCATCCGGACGGTTCCGCAATCCTGCTCGAAGGAGAGAACCTTCTGAAAAAGGAGGAATCGGAACTGCGAAAGATCCGCGGCAACCGGATGGCCATGATTTTCCAGGAACCGACAGCCTCCCTCAATCCGCTATTCCGGGTCAGCAACCAGTTGGCCGAACCGCTGCGGCTTCATCAGGCGATGAGCGGGAAGAAGCTGCACGAGCGCATCGTCGAATTACTGAGCCAAGTGGGCATCCCGGAACCGGAGCTTCGGGCCACCAACTACCCGCATGAAATGTCCGGGGGAATGAAGCAGCGGGTCATGATCGCGATGGCGCTCGCATGCAGTCCCAGTTTTCTGATCGCCGACGAACCAACCACCGCCCTCGATGTCACCATCCAAGCCCAGATTCTCGGGCTGATGGACGATCTGCGCCGCCGGAATCAAATGGGAGTAATGCTCATCACCCACGACCTGGGGGTCGTCGAACAGATTGCCGATGAGGTGGCCGTCATGTACGCGGGGCGCATCGTCGAATCCGGTTCCCGCGAGGAAGTGCTGGGCAACCCGCAGCATCCTTACACAAAACTTCTCCTGCGCTCAATGCCGGACCGCAACAACCCGAAGTATCGACTCCGGACGATTCACGGCCGCGTGCCCCCCGCCGATCAATTCACCGACGCTGGCTGCCAGTTCGCCAATCGTTGCCCGATCGCTCAGCCGCGCTGTCATGCGGAGACGCCGGATCTGATCCCGGTTTCCGATGGCTCGGAGCACTCCTCCGCCTGTTATTTCCGGGGCGAAATGGACAATGTCGATCTCGACAAGAATGAAGCAAGGCCGCTCAAGACCATGGGCGAAGAACCCATTCTCGATGTCAGCGGCCTCAGCACCTTTTTCCCGGTGAAGAAAGGCATCCTGCGCCGGACCGTCAATTACCTCCGTGCCGTCGACGGAGTCTCGCTCACGCTCCGCCCCGGCGAAACCCTCGCCCTAGTCGGTGAATCGGGATCGGGCAAGACGACGGTGGGCCACAGTATCCTGCGTCTACTCAACGAAGCGAAGGGCCGAATCGTTTTTCAGGGAGTCGATGTGCTGTCGCTGGGTGCCGGGGACATGAAAAAGTTCCGCAGCCGCATGCAGCTGGTCTTTCAAGACCCGCTCCTTTCGCTCTCTCCCCGGATGCGGGTCGGCGCCATCATCGGCGAGGGTCTGCGGGTTCATGAGGGAAAGCGCCCGGCGGCGGAGCGCGAGCAAGCGATCCTCGAAACCCTCGACCTGGTCGGTCTGCCGCCCGAAACGATGCACCGCTACCCCCATGAGTTTTCCGGGGGACAACGCCAGCGGATTGCCCTCGCCCGGTCCCTGATTCTGAATCCGGACCTTCTCATCCTCGACGAGCCGACCTCGGCCCTGGATGTCTCGGTTCAGGCGCAGATTCTCAACCTGCTTGAGTCGATTCAAAGCCGGCTGGGGCTGGCCTACCTGTTCATCTCCCACGAT
>CAZDRT010000049.1:0-18503 GCA_964507815.1 uncultured Puniceicoccaceae bacterium | reverse complement strand
ACCCACCCACTTTGGCCGCCCAATTATGCAGTCTCAGCCCGCTGAAAGCAGTCCACTGAAGACAATGCTACGCCGTGGCACGGCAGCCGCCCTCCCTCAACCGATGGAATATCGGCCCATTTCAAAATCGCGTTGTTCTACGATTTCCCTCCACGCACTTGTGGTTACGCTCGCCGTGCGGGGGCGAAGTCGGGACGGTCAGCGCTGCAGTCGCGTGTCCATCGCCTCCGCCGAAAGGGACGGGTAGTCGAGGATGTAGTGGAGCCCCCGGCTTTCCTTGCGCTGGAGAGCGCAATCGACCATGAGTTCGGCGACCTGGACCATGTTGCGCAGCTCCAGGAGCATGGGTTCGACCCGGAAATTCCAGTAGTAGTCGTTGATTTCCCGGGAGAGCAGTTGGATCCGCGCGCGCGCGCGCTCCAGTCGCTTGGTCGTGCGGACGATGCCGACGTAGTCCCACAGGGCGCGTTTGAGTTCGCCCCAGTTGTGGAAGAGAACGACCTTCTCGTCGGAGTCGTTGACATTGCCATCGACCCACGGCGGGAGCGCGGGGGAGACCGCCGGACCGGCGGCGAGGTAGCGCTCGACGGCGTGGACGCCGCGGTGGGCGAGAACCAGCGCTTCGAGGAGAGAGTTGCTCGCCAGGCGGTTGGCACCGTGGAGGCCGGTGCAGGCCACTTCGCCGCAGGCGTAGAGTCCTTTGAGGGAGGTCTCCGCATCGAGCGAGGTGGCCACACCGCCGCAGAGATAGTGGGCGGCCGGGACCACGGGAATCCAGTCCGACTCGAGGCGGATCCCGTGGGCGCGGCAGTGGCTGTAGATGGTGGGAAAGCGTTCCCGCAGCCGCTCCTTCGGCTGGGAGGTGATGTCGAGGTAAACGTGTTCGGCACCCGAGCGTTTCATCTCGGAATCGATCGCCCGGGCGACTACGTCCCGCGGGGCGAGGTCCTTTCGCGGGTGGTGTTTTTCCATGAAGGGTACCCCCCTCTCGTTCCGGAGAATCGCGCCCTCGCCGCGAATCGCCTCGCTGATCAGGAAACGCGAGCCGTCCGGGCTGAAAAACGCCGTGGGATGGAACTGGACGAACTCGAGATTGCGGACCTCCGCTCCGGCCCGGTAAGCCATGGCCACTCCGTCTCCGGTGGCTATCTCCGGGTTGGTGGTGAATTGGTAAACCTGCCCGATCCCCCCTGTGGCCAGGAGAACGGCCGGAGTCCGCAGGGCGGAAACGGTCCCGGAGACCTCGTCGAAGCAGTAGAGCCCCGCGATCCGGTTCTCGGATTCGTCGGCCTGGAAGCCGAATTTCTTGAGCTTGCGCGTGGTGATCAGATCGATCGCGATACAGTGCTCCCGGACCTCGATCCGCTTCTCGGCGTTGATCGCCCCCAGGAGCGCCTCCTCGATGGCCCGGCCGGTGATGTCCTTGACGTGCAGGATCCGCCTCTTCGAGTGCCCCCCCTCTTTTCCGAGAGAGACCCGGCCGTCTTCGAGCTGCGAGAACCGCACGCCCATGTCGGTCATGTGCCGGATGCGTTCGGGTCCCTCGCGGACGATGGCGCGGACGACCCCGGGATCACACAGACCGTCGCCCGCTTCCAGGGTGTCGGCGACATGGCTCTCGAAGTCGTCGGTGCTCGAAGTCACGCAGGCGATCCCCCCCTGCGCGTAGTTGGTGTTCGATTCGGCCCGGTCTTTCTTGGTGACGATGCACACGGTGCGCCCGCGTTCGGCCAGGCCGAGGGCGAAACTCAATCCGGCGATGCCACTGCCGATTACGACTGCGTCAAAATCGAAGGTTTTCAAGGAAGGGTAAAGAAGGGGTTACAATTCGATATTGTCAATCAGCCGGATCTGGTCCACCCAGCAGGCCACGGCGATCAGGCTCTCTCCGGGCCGGACTTCTTTGACCGGCTGCATGAGCGCGGGGTCAACAATGGCCGCGTAGATGATGCGCAGGCGGCGGCTTTTCGCGAGAATGTGGGTGACCTCCGCGATGATCCGGTCCACGCTGCGCACGCCCTGCTCCGACAACTCTTTCCCGGTCGAGAGCGCCTCGAAGATCAGGCCGGCGTCTTTGCGCTGCTCGGTGCTGAGATACCGGTTGCGGGAACTGAGAGCCAGGCCGTCCTCCTCCCGCACGGTCGGCCCGACCGCGATTTCCACCGGCAGGTGGAGATCCGCGACCATCTTGCGGACGACGGCGCATTGCTGCGCGTCCTTTTGCCCGAAGACGGCGACGTCGGGGCGGACAAGGTTGAAAAGCTTCGCACAGACGGTCGTCACCCCCCGGAAATGATGCGGACGGGAGACGCCGCACAAGCCCTTGCTGACGAAATTCTCCTCCACGAAAACCGAATAGCCGGGGGGGTAAATCTCCTCTTCCGCCGGAGCGAAAAGAATATCGACCCCGTTTTCCTCGCAGAGACGCCGGTCCCGTTCGAAATCCCTCGGATACTGCTGGAAATCCTCGCTCGGGCCGAACTGTGTCGGGTTGACGAAAAGGGAGACGATGGTGATGTCCGCCTTCGCGCCGGCGACCCGGATCAGGCTGGCGTGCCCCTCGTGGAGCGCTCCCATTGTCGGGACCAGGCCGATAAGCTTTCCCTTCGACCGGTTGGATATGGAGGTCGATTGCATTTCGTTGGCGGACTGAATGATCTGCATGCCTACTCTTCTAGCGGGAGGGCCGTCTTCCTGACGAGGAGATTTTTCCACCCCGAAGCGGCTTGGGTGTAACCACAAGTGCGTGGAAACCCGCGCTTGACTCCCGCGCCGGTTCCCGGGATTTCTGGGGCCGATGGCTTCAAAAAAAGTAGAGTTGGAACTCCTCAGGCGCGTCCTCCAGCGCAACGAACTCGATGTCCGGCAGGTCAGCCAGATCATGGAGGATATCGACAGGGAGTTGGAAAAAGAGGAGGACGAGCCCAAGGGGCCTGCCGTCAAAAAGCAGTTTTCGATCGTGGTCTCGGATCCGGAGGAGAAGCTCAAGGGGATGGACCTGGTGGGCTGGGTGGTCCAGTTGCCAGAGGAGGAGAGCCCCTACACGGTCACCGAAAAAATCATCCGTGCGGCCTACGAGTTCAACGCGACCCCCAAGGGCCGGCGGTTGCCGGTCGAGACAATCGGCGAAGCCTGCGAAACCGTGACCGCCCGGCATTTCAAGGAGCAGGGGGTCTGGGTCAAAAACAAGGAACCGGTCCTGGTCATCCGGACGGACAACAAGATACCGCGCGAGACCAGGGAATAGGGGTTGCCGCCCGATTCGGCGGGCGGAAGCCGACACACCGAACCTTCCGAGTCTCTCCGTGGTCACCGGACCCGCACATCGATCACCTCGACCTCGGTCTGTCCGAGGGACCGGCTGATGACGAGCGCCTCCTCGACGAAAGATTCGTTGGACAGGTCGCTCACGCTCAAAAGGATGCGGATGGGGGAGGTTTCGGCTTCGCCGAAGCCGGCGTCCAGATCCAGCCAGTCGGATCCGTTCCAGACCTGGGTCCACATGTGGTAGCCCATGAAGGGGGCGCCCTGTTCGTCCTCAAAGTAAACCAGGCCGGAGGCCCCCCGGGTGGGGAATCCGGCCGCCCTCCCGAGGGCGGCCAGCAAAAGGGCGTGTTCGGTGCAGTCCCCCTCCTCGTGCTCGACTACTTGCGAGGCGGTGGCGAATCCGAAATCCAGGGACTTCACGGCAATGGTCTCGTCAACGGTCCCGACCAGTCGGCGCACCTTTTCGGCGGGCGGGAGCGAATTCAGATCCGCGGAATCCAGGAGATCCCGAATCGCCGGGTCCTCGAAATCGACCAGTAGCGAGGGTGCCAGGAACCGTTCGTCGGCGGGTGCGCCGGGCGTGTCGGGAAAATCCAGCTTCCCACGGGAAACGGTCACGGCGAGCGTGCCGTCGGCCCGGCGCTCGACGGCCTGGTTGAGGCCGGTCGGGAAAGGCGTTCCGCCCTCGTCGGCACCGCGGAGAAGATAAGTCACTTGCTCGGCGTCGGGCGGGATGGTCCGGTTGAGCGGGACCATCGAGTCGGTGAAGAGATCGGGGGGCTCGAATGCGCCGAGGGCCTGCTCCTTGGTGGAGCCGAGAAGGGTGATCTCCAGTCCGCCGAGGGGGATCGACCCCCGCAGAAGGCGGCCCTCCTTATCGACCCAGAGGGTCATCTCCATCGGAATGAAGCCGATGCGCAGGACCTGCTCGATCCGGTTCGTCCGCCGGGATTCGCCCCGGAAGGAGATGGTTTCGATCCCGCCGAAGCGGGTGACCAGCGGAAGGGGTTGGTTCACGGTAATGTCGGGGCTGTAGAGTCGCACGGTGATTTCGTCGCCCGGTTCCGGCTCGCCGTGGGCCGCGAGAGTCCGGACGAATCCCCACGGGAGAACGAATCCGGGTTCGAAAGTCGCTTCGTGGTCCCAGACGCGCCCGCCGGACGATGTGCGGATGGTGGCACCTCCGGGGGTGAAGCGGATGGTCCGGGTCTGGGTGAGCACGCCCTCCCGGGTGAGCGTCCGGATCGAAACCGGAGTGCCGTCGATCCGTTCCCTCGTCTCGGACAACATCGAGGTTTCGATGACCGCTCCCTCCCGGGCGATCCGGAGGCGGGTCTCCTCGACAGTCAGGATCAGATCTCCGTCGCGGCTCGTGGTGCCGCGCGTATAGCCGATTTTTCCGCCGTCGAGATACATTTCGGCCCATTCGTCAACGATCACGCCGGTTGGCGGATCGTTGACATCAAAATCATCCGTCTGGAAGAAGGACTGGGCGGACAGAGAGAGGCCCCATGCGATCGGGAGAAGGAAAAAAGCGAAAGTCTTCATCGCCGCTATCTTGAGGAGGCCAACGCCCGTGTCGAGAGCGCAACCGGCGGGCCGGAATATCCCGGATGCAACCACGCTTCCTTCGCTCTCCGAGCTACGCGGGACACATCGCCGGACACGGAAGGCCGCCGGCCACGGGGAGAGGCCGAAGAGTGCCATGCCAAGACCCGCTCCTGACTTGTCTTGCATCAACAATGTTCTGTCCCAGGCCGGAATCGTTTTGCACTCGCCATGCGTATCCTGCGTCCGCACGCTTTCCGCTATGGAAAATTTCATTAACATCAATGACTGGATTGGGCCGGTTCTTGCCTTCGGTGCCCTCGCCACGGGCGCGGTACTTCTGATCGGCGAGTATCTCTGGAACGAGCGCCGCTGAGAGCGCCCCCCCTCCCCCTTCGAGCCGCAGGGACACTCCGACTTCGTCGGCGTGCTACGGATGGGGTCACTCCGACTTCGTCGGCGTGCTACGGATGGGATCACTCCTGCTTGGTCTCGCGCGGGGGATCCTCGCCCGGCGGGGTGCCGTTGCGGAATCGCTTGCGGTAGTCCCGCGGACTTACCCCGTAGTGGCTCTTGAACCGGCGGTTGAACTGGGAAAGGCTCCGGTAGCCGGCGTCCATGGCTACCCGGGTAATGGGGGCGTCCCGTTCGCGCAACTCCCGCCGGACGTACCGGAGGCGGACTTCGTTCAGGTACTCGCTGTACCGCAGGCCGGTCCGCCGGTGGAAGAGGCGGGAGAAGTGGCTCGTGCTCAACCCGACCGCCCGGGCGATCTCCTCCTGGGAGGGATCGCTCCGGAAGCGCTCCTGCATCAACCGGCAGGCCCGCCGGATCGATTCCGGGAGATCCCGCCCCTCGTCGAACAATTCCAGGGAAAGCTCCTTGGCCAGATAGCCGGCGGTCATCTCGAGCACGCGGCGGAGCGATTCGCGCCGGTCTTCCCCCCAGACCGGGGTTTCGGCGGCCGTTTCCGCCAAGCGCTCCGGCGGGATGAAAATCCCCTTCCGCTCCAGAAGGTGCCGGGTGCGGTTCAAACCGCGCCGGTCGGGCGGGGTGCCGTGGAACCCTCCGGCGACCAGAAAACCGAGCAGGCCCACCGAGGTGGTGATGGGCGTCGCGCAGACGGAGGTGCCCGCGACGCAGACGCGTTCCACCGTCCGGGAGCGCGTTTCCTCCAGCATGTGCCGCCGCGCGTCTTCGCACAGACGGCGGCCGGCCTCCGTGCCGTTCAGATCCCGGCAGAGCGGCGAAAGCCCGTGGCAGGGGGGAAGGAGAGCGTCCGCCTGCGTTTCGCTGAAGAAATTGACCGGCAGGCCGCAGACCCGGCTCAAATCCCCGAGCACGCGTGCCAACACCTCCGAGCGTCGGATGCGCTCCACGAACGTCTGGCGGATCAATACAGGCATCAGCCCCGGACATTTCCGGCGCTTCGGAGTGATCGCAAGAACTTATTCCCAGCTGTGCTCAAAAATTGCACACTTTTTGATCGCTGGGGACGATTATTCCAAGGGCGTATCGGGCATATTAGCTCCGCACGAGGTTCCCGCCTTCCTGTCGGGGCCGTCCACCAGCAACTGAAATCAACCAACACGACATGTCCGGATTCAAACTTCCTTATCCTCTTCCTCCCGAAGCCGAAGCCGTTCTGGCGGCCGCCCCGCGCGTGACGCTGGCCCGGTCCATCGATGATCTGATCGCTCTTTCCACCCGGGACGCCGACGCCGACGGCTGGCAGGATGTCGGCTACGAGGTGCCCGGGCACGGCTACGTGTCGGAGGCCCGCGTCTGCGAGGTCAGCAACGGCATCGCCGCGAACTACCACGAGCCCTACATGCGCCGGCGCGATCCCGACTGCATGGTCATCGGCGACAAGAACCCGACCGACAAACCGACATACGAAGCACGCTTCGGGAGCGAGTTCGGCCCGATGCGGGAGGAGACCTTCGAGTGGTTGAAAACCCAGAATCTGGCGGTCTTTCCGTTTTTCGCGGGAATCGTGGGCAAAGGGGTGGACGCCTTCGTGATCGCCCCGGACAACGCCGGTTTCTTCGCCCTCGGGCTGGGATTGCTCCAGGGCTTGCTCACACCGGAGGAGATTCCCGGAAATTTCGCGCCCAAGGCGATCATCTACGTCGCGCCGCCGTTCCGGCACACGCATTTCGATGGCAAACAGGTCGTAGTCCATGTCCGCGGCGACGACTGCCACGAATTGTTCAGCTACAATCTCTACCCCGGCCCCAGCGCGAAGAAGGGGGTGTACGGCTTTCTCCTGAACGTCGGCGAGGGGGAAAACTGGGTGACGATGCACGGATCGACCGTCTCGGTCATCACCCCCTACGGCCAGAAGACCGTCATCGCCCACGAAGGGGCCAGCGGCGGGGGAAAGAGCGAGATGCTGGAGCAGGCCCACCGGGAGGGCGACGGCAGCCTCCTCCTCGGCCGCAACAGTCTGACCGGGGAACGCCGCACGCTCACGTTGCCCAGCAGTTGCGATCTGCGTCCGGTCACCGACGACATGGCCCTGTGCCATCCCTCCCTGAACAAGGGCAAGGGCAAGGTCAGTCTGATCGACGCCGAAGACGCGTGGTTCGTCCGCGTCAACCACATCCGCGGCTACGGCACGGATCCGCATCTTGAAAAGCTGACGATCCATCCGGACGAGAAGATTCTCTTCCTGAACATCAAGGCCGCCCCGGGATCGACCGCCCTGATCTGGGAGCACATCGAGGACGCCCCCGGCCAGCCCTGTCCGAATCCCCGGGTGGTGATTCCCCGGAACATCATTCCCGGCATCGTCAAAAAGCCGGTCGATGTCGATGTCCGCAGCCTCGGCGTCCGCTGTCCGCCCTGCACCCGCGAGCATCCGTCCTACGGGATCATGGGCTTTTTCCAACTCCTGCCGCCGTCGCTGGCCTGGCTCTGGCGCCTGGTCGCGCCGCGCGGGCACGCCAATCCGAGCATCGTGGACAGCGAGGGCATGAGTTCCGAGGGCGTCGGCTCCTACTGGCCGTTCGCCACCGGGCGAAAGGTGGATCAGGCGAACCTCCTCCTCCAGCAGATTATCGACACCGGCAGCGTGAAGTACATCCTGGTCCCGAACCAGCACGTCGGGGCGTGGGAGGTGAGCTTCATGCCGCAGTGGGTGACCCGCGAGTACATCGCCCGCCGCGGCGGAGCGAGCTTCAACCCAAAATCGATGCGCGCGGCCCGATGTCCGCTGCTGGGATATGTGCCGACCTCGATTCTGATCGAAGGGCGCACGATCGGCAGCTGGTTCTTTGAAGTCGAGAATCAACCGGAGGTCGGGGAGGCCGCCTACGACGCCGGAGCGGAAATCCTCTATGATTTCTTCCGGCGGGAGCTGCGCGGTTTCCTCCACGAGGACCTCCACCCGACCGGGCGGGCGATCATCGACTGCTGCCTGGAAAACGGCACGCTGGAGGACTACCTGAAATTGATCCCCCACCCGGTTCTCGAAGAGGACGAGTAGAGGGAGATTACCGCGGGAGCCGGACCGGCTTGCCGGCGGGTTCCTTCAAACGGCCATCCGCTGAATCGCCAGTCCGAGATGGAGGAGGACACTCGCGGCGATCAAGAGGCAGGCGGCGATCCGGACCAGCCGTTTCGCGCCGCCCGGAGGTAGCGTTCCGTCGGTTCGCGTCCACGCGAGGCAGAACAGGAGAACCAGCCAGGGCAGGTAATCCATCCAATAGCGGAGGCACGAATAGGAAAAGCACGCGATGACCACGAAATTGAGAATCCAGAGCGAGAAAAGCGTGGCGGCCAGCCAGAGAAACTCCGGCGGACCCTTGCGTTCCTTTCGTCCCGGGAGAAAGGGGAAAATCAGCAGAAGAAGCAGATACGGATTGGCGATCAGAAATCCGGTGGCCTCCTCGGTCCGGATATGGCCGGCGGGCCGCGGGATCGGGCAGGAAATCCGCTGCTTTTTCAGGGAGACAAAGGGGAATTCGGGTACGAAAGCGGGCGGGTGCAGGGTTTGGACGAAGGCGTTGTAAGCGAAATTCTCCGGATCGAGAAAATCGACGGTGGCCGGATCGACCACGCCGATTTGGAAATTATGCCCGAATTCGGCGGGATCGCCGAAACGCGCCTGATTGTGCGCCAAAAGAAGGATGCCGAAGACCGCCGCAGGCAGGGCGAAGGCGGCCATCCCCCGGAAACGGACGACCCATGGCAGGGCGGACCGCAACAAGAAAAGCCCGAGCAGCAGCCCGAGTACCGCCCCGGGCAGGACGAAAGAGTGTCGGCTGGCCATGGCCATGCCGACGCAGGCGCCCGCCGCCGCGAACCAGCCGGGCGCCCGCTTCTCCCGGAGAGCCCGCAGGGCGAAGAAAACCGCCGCCGCCATCCAGAAGAAGGCGGAGGCCAGCGCCACTTCGTACACCACCGCGCGGGTGACGAGAAAAAAGCCCCCCGTCGTGAAACCCAGGGCACAGGCGCAGGCGAACACCACCAGGGGTGGCGGTGGGTTCGCGAGCGGGCGAACCGCCGAAAAATAAGTTCCCAGCAGGAACAGAAAGCCCCCGGAGAGGAAGAAAGCGGTCGCCCACCGGTCCGGCAGGTCGGTTCCGGTCAGCACCCGCCATGGCAGATAGGCCGACAGCACGGGCGCCGGGCCGAAATAGACGTAATACCGCCCCTCGAACAAACTGGCGTCGTGCAGGCGGGCGTCTTCGTTCCGTTCGGGATCGAACGGATTCTCCATGGAGAGGAGGACTTCTCCCGGTTCCTCGAGCAAATCCAGCCGCCCGTGCGTCCATGCTTCGGTCAGATGGAGGTAGAGGTTGTGCCCCGCGCGAACCTGCGGGACTGGGTTCTCCTCGACCTGGAGTCCCATTAGGAAAAGAGCCGCCGGGGCGATCCATACGGGAATTCCCGCCCAGCGGAAAGCGCGCCACCCCGGCGAGCCCCGCCGCGGAATGCTTGCGATAAAGGTCCGCAGGAGAATCCGACCCATTGCGAAAAAAAGGATCGGCGGGAGCACGGCGAGCGCGAAAAGCCCGCAAAGGCGCAGGATTTCACCGCCCGACCACCCGTCGAACGGCGGTGCATCGGCCGAAACAACAAACCATGGATCGTAGTCCGTGGAGTCGAAGACCCAGCCCCGTTCCCCGTCCGGCGGCGCGAGTACTTCCAATTGGTTATCGGGCACGAGCACCTCGGGCAAGGCGTTCCCCCGCCACTCGCGGTCCGACCCGTCCGCCACGAGCCGCAGGGAGCGGATGGCGAATTCGCCGGGAAAGGGGGGGCCGTCCAACCGGAGCGCCTTCCACGAGGAGACACGGAGAGGAAACCGCACCGTCTGAAACTCCCGGGAGCCGGGAATCAATACCCCCCGCCCGCGTCTCTCGCGAAAACCGCCGCCGGGATTCCAGTAAACACACAGCTGCGTGGGTTCGGGCACCCGGATCTCCACCTCGAGAGTTACCGGGGAGGCCCAATCCGGGGCTTGGACCAGCATCCGTACGGCCTGCACGGACAACAGGAAAGCCAACACTGTCGCAAAGGCGGCGAACGGTCGCCGAAGGATCCATTCGCCTGGATTGCCAGCTTTGACGGACATGAATCGAACCAATCTCCGGGCGGGCGCGGGACTACGGTTTCCACCCCTCCAGCGGGTGAAGAATCAACCACTCCGTTTCCTCGTTCCGCCCCTCGAGCATGAAATACCGCTTGAGCCCGGCCGGGGCGAAGCGGAGAACCGGGTCAGGCGGAAAATCCGCGAGGGTTCGCTCCCGCAACCGGACATGGCTGGCTTCGTGGGTTTGGGCCGACCGTTGGAGGATGACCTCGCGGATGTCGCTGTTCGCGAAAAAATGGAGTTCGATCAACAGATGGCAACGGGCGAGCGCCGGAATTGCCGCCGGATCGAACAACTCCTTTTCGTAGCCCTCGCAGTCGAGGATGACCAGGGCGTTCTCCTCTCCCTCCAATTCGCGGGCCAGGGCCGCCCGATCACAGAAGCCCTCCACGCGCACCCGGTCTTCCAGTCCGTTTCTCCGGAGCAGCCGCTTCTGCAACCGGCGGCCCAATTCCTCGCCCTCGAATGCGACGACCCTGGTCCCGGGCAGGGTTCGGGCGAAGCCCGCCGCATAGTAGCCCTCGGCTGTGCCCACGTCGATGATTTTTCCCGGGGTGAGCGCCTTGAGGTTCTCCACCTCCCCGTGAAGCTCGATCTCGTAGGTCGCGATCAACTTGTTGTAGTAGGCCGACCCGATACTGGTGTGGATGTAGCGCAGGCCCGTGAACGGCCCGGCCAACACCTTTCTCCGGCAGAGAAAATAAAACAACCAATGGGCGGCCAGATAAGGCTGCGCCCAATGGGGCAATTTCTTTTTGAGAGAGGAATAGGCTCTTCCAAGCATTTCCAGTCCATGAAGGAGACCGGATTACGGGGCAAGCCCGGATTCACCGGTGGAGGAGGGCCAGCCGCACTTTCCGCCGGAGGGGCACGTGGTGGCGGCGGCGGACATCGTAGCCGGCTGTTTCGATTTCGTCCAGAATGCCGGCGTACACCCGGCCCATGATTCCGGCCGTCCGCGAGGCTCTCCGGTCGGCCAGAAAAGGGAGGCCGCGGGCGGCGGATTCGTACCAGGCCCGCGCTTCCGCCGACAGGTCGGCCAGGTAGTCCCTCCATTGCGGGGTGGGGCCTTCGCCGAGGAGCCGCCCCACGTCGAGTCCGCGCGCTTCGAGATCCTCGCCGGGCAGGTAGATGCGGTCCTTCCCGAAATCTTCGGCCACGTCGCGCAGGATGTTCGTCAGCTGCATGGCGAGCCCCATCTCGACCGCCCTCGGGTAGGCGCGGGCGTCGGACACACCGAAGATGCGGCACATCATCAGCCCGACGACCGAGGCCACGAGGTAGCAGTACTCCAAAAGCTCCGCGTGCGTTGCGATCCGGACGCGCTGCCGGTCGCGGCAGCAGCCGGCGGCGAGGTCGTCGAGCAGGCGCACCGGAATCCCCCGCTCGCGGCAGACCCACGCGAACGCGCCCGCAAAGGGTGCCGGATGTCCGCCCGAGAGGAGCCGCCGGTTTTCCTCCCGGAGCGCGGCCTCGTCGGGGATCGCGCTTTTTTTTTCCGCTTCATCGATCCGGTCGTCAATGTATCGGCAATAGGCATACACCGCATACGCTTCCCTTCGTTTTCGACGGGGCAGGAAACGGGAGGCAAAATAAAAGGTCTTCGCGTGGGTCCGGGTCGATTCGCGACAGAAGCGGAAGGATCCGGACAAGCCCGCGGGCGGTTCGACCGGGGCGGACGCATCGTCCACCGGCAGAGGGGGGATCCGCTCCAGGAGTGATTCCGGCAGGCGGACGTGCGGGTCCGGAGCGGCGGACGGGGCACGGGAAGAATGCGTTCCGGGGGCGGGGGCGTCCGTGCCGGGGGCGTCCCGCCCGGGGCGGTCATTCCGTGGCGATCGCATGGCCCTCGAGTTCTCCCTCCGCGAATTCGGCTTTCTGGGTGCGGTGGTTGAAGCGCATCGAAACCAGCCGGGAGACGCCCTTTTCCTGCATCGTCACGCCGAAAACGGAATCCGAGGCGGCGATGGTCCTCTTGTTGTGGGTGATGATCAGGAACTGGGAGAATTCGGTGAACTTTTTCAGCATGTCGGTGAACCGGCCGATGTTCGCGTCGTCGAGCGGGGCGTCCAGCTCGTCGAGCACGCAGAAGGGGCTCGGTTTGACCATGTAAATGGCGAAGAGCAGGGCGACCGCCGCCATGGTTCGCTGACCGCCGCTGAGCAGGCTCAGGGTGGCCGTCCGCACGCCCGGGGGACGGGCCTTGATCTCGATCCCCGAGTCGAGAATGTCCTCCGCCTCGATCAGTTCGAGGTCGGCCGTCCCCCCGTTGGTCAGGTGGTCG
This sequence comes from uncultured Puniceicoccaceae bacterium, assembly GCA_964507815.1. Taxonomy (GTDB): domain Bacteria; phylum Verrucomicrobiota; class Verrucomicrobiia; order Opitutales; family Puniceicoccaceae; genus Puniceicoccus. Next base: position 5,802 of record CAZDRT010000049.1, on the reverse strand, counting down.
TAGGTGTAGCGGAAGTTCTCCCGGATCTTGTCGAAGGTCTGCTGGAAGAGCGTCTGCGAGGTTTCGTTGATTTCATCGATGGCCCGGATCAGCTCCTCCTTCGAATTCCAGAGGTCCTGGCTCTGCGATTGCAGGAACTCGTAGCGTTCCTTGAGGTCCTTGTACTCCTCGATCGCGACCAGATTCACCGCTCCGAGGGAGGCGATTTTTTCCCGCAGGCTCTTGCTCTCTTCCTCAATCTCGGTCCAGTCGGTCGCGCGGTATTCGTCGAGGTTCTCCTCCGTCGGCTCGCCGCGTTTGTCCACCGGGTCGAGGTCCAGCTCTTCGTTCTCCCCGAGATCGTCGAGGCGGACCCGCGACTTGAAGTCGCGGTCGGCGTCCCAGAGCGCCCGTCGCCAATCGACCGCCCGCACATCGACGCCGTTCTCGCCCTCCGATTTTTCGAGGATGAACTCGACCCGCGAGCGCTGGCGGGTCAGCTCGACTTCCTTGCGATTGAGCGTTTGTTCCATCTCCTGGAGTTCCTTGCGTTTTCCGGCGATGGTCTCCTCCTCGCCGAAGAGAGTCTCCTCGATGGCGCGGAGCGTGGCCCGCTCGTCCTCCAGTTCCGATTTCAGCTCCTCGAGTTGCGCCGCGGCGGCGGCCCCCGTCTCCTTCTGGCCGGCGATCTCCGCCTCGGCGTCGAGGATCCGCTTCTCCATTTGGACGATCTCCTCGTCCCTCGTCTTGCAGAGGTCGTCGATTTCCCGCGTGCGTCTCTCGATTTCGGAGAGCCCTTTTTCGACCATCTCGAGCGCCTGTTTCCGGCTCGCGTGGTCGAGGCGGGTGTTGGTCCAGTCCTCCCGTTTTTCGTCCCTTTCCTTCCGGATCTCCTCGATTTCGGCCTCCGTGGCGGTGAGGGCGGTCCGCCCGTCGCCTAACTTCCGCTCGGCTTCCTCCAGTTCCCCCCGGGCGTGGGCAAGCTCTTCCTCGCTCTTTGAGCGGGAGGCCTCGAGTTCCCGCATCCGGACCTCGGCCTCTTCGAGCGCCCCGCGGTTTTCTTCGATGGCGGTCCCGATCGACCTCGATTCGGCTTCGAGGGTCGCGAGTTCGTTGCGGATTTCGTCGCGGCGTTCCCGCGCGGATTCGAGTTCGCCCTCGAGGGTTTCGATCGTTTCCCGGGTTTTCTCGATCTCGCCCCGTTTGCCGTCCAGCTCGGTTTCGAGTGCGTCGATGTCCTTGCGGATGCGGCGGATCTCGGCCTCCCTGCCGAGGAGGCTCTTGTTCCCCTCCAGGGTTTTGCCCGCCACGATGAGGCCGTTCGCGCCGAACACCGTGCCCTCGGCGGTGACCACCCGGTCGAATCGGGCACCGGGGTTTTCGCGCCGCCAGGCGAGAAATTCCTCCTCCGAGGGGGCGAAAAAACAGCCGTCGAGCAGTCGGGTGAGCAGGGTGCCCGCGTCGGAATCCTTGGCGCGGATGATGTCGGCGGCGGGCGTGAGCGGCCCGGGGGTTTCGGAGGGCGGGGAGTCCGGTGCCGGGGTCAGCAGGGTGGTGCGGGGAACATCGTGCCCGCGGATCGACCGGACGAGGTCGGGCAGGAGTTCCCCGTCCGTCCAGAGAACCGCATCGACGGCGTTGCCGAGAAGGGATTCGGCGGCGGCGGTGTGCTCCGGGGCCACTTCGATGCGGCTGGAGAGGAGCGTCATGCGGTCTGCCGTGAACGGATCGCCGAGCTTGCCCTTCAAGAGGGCCTTCGCGCCCTCTCCGAAGCCCTCCATCCGGTCCTGCAGGTCCTGGAGCACCTGGCGGCGGGCGGCGGTCCGTGCCAGCTGCCGGTCGATCTCCTGAATGGCGGTCTGCGCGGTCCGGAAGGATTCGCGGATCTCTTCCAGGGCGTTCTTTTTTTCGCCGAGAATTTTTTCGGCCTCCTCCGCTTCGCCGCGGCGCTTCGAGAGCGCCTGGAGAGTCTTCTGTTTCTTCCCCGCCAGTGTCTCCGCTTCTTCTTTCGCGGAGTGCAGGGTTTCCCCGTGGCCGGCGTGGCGCACTTCGAACGACTTCAGATCGACCTCCAGGGTGGTGCAACGGGAGCGGAGCTTGGTGATGGAGTTTTCGAGCCCGGCAGCGGCCTCCCGGTCCCGCCGGAAGGCCGCCTCCTTCTCCGCCAGCCGTTTCGCGGCCTCCTCGAAAGCCTGCTGTTTCCGGACGGTCTCGTTGTCCGAGTCGCCGAGAAGATCGAGTTGCTGCTGTCGGGACTCCGATTCCTCGGCCCCCCTGCTTTCCAGATCCTGCTTCTGGGTTTTCAGCCGCTCGATCTCCGTGCGGAGCTTCGCGATCCGCTGGCCGTGATCCGCGCGGCGGGCTTCGAGCATTCCGGCCTGACTCTCCGCGTTCTCCGCCGCCGAGCGTTGTTCGTAAACCCGCTCCTGAAGCGACTCGATGGTCTGGTAGGTCTGCGTCCGGCGCTCCCGTTCCCCGGAGAGGCTTTTCTCCCTGGCCTCGATGGCCTCCCGGTGCCGGGCGGCCTCGGTCCGGATTTTTTCCGATTCACCCTCGAGGGCGGTGATGGAGGAGTCCAGCTCGCGGATCTGGAAAGCGTGGAGGGCGATCTCGAGGTGGCTCTGCCGGTGGCTGAGGCGCTTGAAGCGGATCGCCTTCGAGGCCTGGCGCTTCAGGCTGCCGATCTGGCGGCTGACCTCGTCGATCACGTCCGAAACCCGCGAGAGGTTTCCGTCCACGAGGGCCAGCTTGTTCAGGGTCTCGCGGCGCTGGCTCTTGTAGCGGGTGATCCCGGCGGCCTCCTCGAAAATAGTGCGCCGGTCGGCGGCGTTCGTCGAAAGGATCTGGTCAACCTGCCCCTGGACCAGAAACGAGTAGGCGACCTGGCCGACCCCCGTATCCATGAAAAGGCGCTGGATGTCCTTCAGGCGGGAGTTTTTTCCGTTGATCCGGTACTGGCTCGACCCGTCGCGGGAGACCCGGCGCGACACCTCGACCTCGTGGAAACTCGCCCCCAGATCCGCTTCGCAGTTGGAAAAAGTCAGCCGTACCTCGCTGAAGGGGAGGGGCTTGCGCCGGTCCGACCCGCCGAAAATGATGTCCTGCATCGAGCCCCCCCGCAGCGATTTCGCGCTCTGCTCCCCGAGCACCCAGCGAATGGCGTCGGCGATATTGCTCTTGCCGCAACCGTTCGGACCTACGATCGCCGTGACCCCGGGTTGTAGGTCGAGGCGGGTGATGTCGGCGAAACTCTTGAACCCGTTGAGGATGACTTCGCGGAGATACATGCGGAAAAAGACGGTACGAAAAGGGGGTGGAGGTGCCGTCGGCAATCAAAAACGGGAGAATGTTCGTTCTGCGCATCGCTGATGCAAGATCGATGAAGAAAGGGCGAAACTGGCCGAACTTGCCTCCCGCACCCCCACTGTCCCGGTTAGCGAAACCGTCGGGAGCATTGCTCGGACGATGTGCCGGTTGCGGTGCGAGCAAGGACTGACGCAGGAAGCCCTCGCGGTCGAGTCCGGGGTCGCTCTCGCCACCCTGCGGGTTTTCGAGAGGACCGGGCAGGTCCGACTTCACCACCTGGTCGCGCTCCTCGATGCTCTGAACGCCCGGAATTTGCTGAATGGGCTTTTACGAGGGTAGATCCGGGGGGGGGATTATTTCTTTATCCGGTTGTCTCAGGGGCCGGACGCCCGTAGATTGTGAACATGACACGGAAAAACATTGTCTCGGCTGTGGGGACGGGCGAACCCTTCGAGATACTCATGGCCGACGGTCGAAAATATCTGGTCCCCCATGTGGACTTCATCGCTATTGGCGCGACGGATTGCATCCTCTACCATGAGGACCAGGAAGGCTATACCGTCCTTCCGTACTTGACGATGACGGGAATCAATCGACCGAAAACTGCTAAGCAATCCAACGCCTAACCGTCATTGACCCAGGGGGACAGCCGGAGGCGGCAGTCCACGAATTCTTGCAACGGCACTCTTTTCATCAAAACCGATGAGGCAGATTGAGGACACCCATGTCCTCAGTAAGGCGGCAAGCCAACCTTACTACTCAGATACCGATGTCTTTGGGTCGCACCTTTAGTTTCCCGGAATCGTGGTCAAACGGTGCGATGGCGAAAAGTCGAATTGTTCGGCCGAAAACCGGAGCAAATCCACGTTTTTTTCTTGGATTTGCAAGATTTTCCGCCATTTTTCGATCTTATGATTCCCCGTTTACTCAGCGACTCGCTCAGGCGGGCGGCGGCGGCCTATCCCATCGTCAGCTTGGTGGGGCCCCGCCAATCGGGCAAGACCACGCTGGCCCGCGCCCTGTTTGCCGAAAAGGCGTATGCCACTTTGGAGGCCCCGGACATCCGCACCTACGCGCATGAAGACCCACGCGGTTTTTTGGCTGACCATGCCGGGGGTGCGGTGCTGGACGAGGTCCAACGAGCGCCGCATTTGCTTTCCTACTTGCAAGGGATGGTGGACGAAGATCCCCGGCCGGGCCGGTTTATCCTGACCGGATCCCAGCATTTTCTCATGATGCGGGATGTCTCTCAATCCCTCGCCGGACGCACGGCCATCCTAACCCTACTGCCTCTTTCCATCCCGGAGTTGCCGGGCGAAGGGATCGCCGCGACACCGACGACGGACCTGATCCAGCGGGGCTTTTACCCGCGCCTTTTCGAAACGAAGATGGAGCCCTACGCTCTCTTGCGCGACTACTTTCAAACCTACGTCGAGCGGGATGTCCGGAGCCTCCTGCGGGTGCATGATTTGCAAACCTTTGAGACCTTCGTTCGCCTCTGCGCCGGTCGCGTGGGACAGATCCTGAATCTCACTTCATTGGCCAACGATACCGGCATCTCCCCCACCACGGCACGCGAATGGCTCGGCTTACTGGAGACCAGTTTCGTGCTTTTCCGGCTAACGCCCTTTCATGCCAACATTGGCAAACGACTGATCAAATCGCCCAAGCTCTACTTCCACGACGTCGGCCTGGCCGCTTACCTGGCCGGGATCGAGGAGGCGCGGCATCTCGACAACCATCCGCTGCGCGGCCAACTGTACGAAAACCTCGTCGTGGCAGATCTCTTAAAGCGACGCTATAATCAGGGCAAAGACAACCGACTCTGCTTCTACCGGGACAGCACGGGCAACGAGGTCGATCTGCTCTATCCCCTCGGGCCGGACTGGTTGCCGATCGAAATCAAAGCCGGACAAACCATCCGAAGCGACCATTTCAAAGGACTGGGCCAGTTTGCCAAAATACGCACGGATCGCGGCCCAACAGGAATGCTGGTCTATGGCGGCACGGAAACGCAGGAGCGGAACGCGGGAACCGTCACAGGTATTGCGGGAATGAACGCGCAGCTCAACCGTCTGGAGTGAGTCGTGAAGGAACGGCCAGAGCCGTTGCTCGAAGTAGGAGGGCACCCAGGGGTCAAACGGAAAATATTAGAAAGGACACCCGGAGGGGGTCAGTCCACGAATTCTTGCAAATCAGCGGTTATGGATTTCGTCGAAATGGCTCTCGCCATTCCTCTACGGGCGAAAGGGGGGAGGGAACCGGGGGCACCCGAGGTCGGCAACCTGGCCTTGAGCGCAGCCATCGGTCGGGAGAAAAATCGCACCGCGTGGTAAAACTGGCACCGAGAACGAACAAATTTCTCGCGATCCATCTCCCCATTCCGCAGGGAAAGAAAGTATGGGTGTAACCACAAGTGCGTGGAGGGAATATCAAAATTTTTTAAATAATAGTGCGATATCCCTTTTGCCAGGCTTTTGCAAGAATTCGTGGCCTGACCCCCTCCGGGCGTCTCCC
>CAZDRT010000048.1:0-18544 GCA_964507815.1 uncultured Puniceicoccaceae bacterium | reverse complement strand
CTGGCATGGGCCTCTTCGTGGGGCATGGCTTCAGCCTTGCCCGGGATGGCCGCGGCGTTCCGCACTGGCGGCGGTGCGGGAATCTTTCGGAAGTGCATCGGATCCTTCCGACGTATCGCGGCGGCTGAGGACAGCCGCCCTCCCGCCGTGGTTCGGCGGCGCACGCACGATTATCGAATAAATTTCAATATTCCCTCCACGCGCTTGTGGTCACACCCTCGCTTTTTTCGCTCCGGAAATTGACCTCGTAACCGCGCGGGACTACCGCTTTCCTGAGTTTTGATTCCCAACATTTTACCGTGTCCGCCTTCTTTCCATCGCACCTGTCGCAGTCCCGCGCGCTCTTCGAGCGGGCGGTCCGCGTGATCCCCGGCGGCATTTACGGCCACACCAGCCCGGCGGCCGGTCTGCCCGGGGTCTTTCCCTACTTCGCCGAGTCGGCGGAGGGCTGCCGTTTCCGGGATGTGGACGGCAATGTTTACCTCGACTTCATGTGCGGCTTCGGCCCCATCGTGCTCGGCTACCACCATCCCGAAGTGGAGGAGGCGGCCGCCCGCGCCCGGGCGAAGGGCAACCTCTACAACCAGCCCTCGGGCGGGATGGTCGAACTCGCCGAGCTGCTCGTCGGGCGGATCGATTTCGCGGACTGGGCGGTCTTCGCGAAGAACGGGTCCGACGTCACCACTTGGGCGCTGCAGGTCGCCCGCGAAGCGACGGGGCGCAAAAAGATCCTCATGGTCAAGGGGGCCTACCACGGGGTGGACGCCTGGTGCGCCCCCGGCTTCGGGGGAATCATCGAAGAGGACCGGATGCACATCCACCGCTTCCGGTGGAACGACCGGGAGGGCTTCCGGGCGTTGGCGGACGGGCTCGGGAACGAGGTGGCCGCCGTCATCGCGACCCCCTACCACCACCCCTCGTTCGCGCCTTCGGAGATGCCGGAGGCGGGCTTTTTCGCCGATATCCGCGCCGAGTGCGACCGCCGGGGCATGGTCTTCGTGCTCGACGACATCCGCACGGGCTTCCGGCTGCACGCCGGTGGTTCGCACCGTTGCTTCGGGTTCGAGCCCGACATCGCCTGCTACTGCAAGGCCATCGCCAACGGCTATCCGATCTCCGCGGCGGTGGGCCGCGAGTCGCTCAAGACGGCCGCCGCCAAGGTGTTCCTGACCGGTAGCTACTGGAACAACGCCGACGCCATGGCGGCGGCCGCCGCCTGCCTCCGCGTGATCGAGCGGGAGGGAATCCCCGCCCGCATCGAAGCGGCGGGCGACCGGCTCTGCCGGGGCCTGACCGAGGCGGCCGCCCGCCACGGGTTCGATCTCCGTTGCTCCGGTCCGCGGGCGGCCCCGTATCCCCACTTTGAAGGGGACCGGGACCTGCGACTGATGCAGCGGTTCTGCTCGCTCGCGGTCTCCCGGGGTGCGTTCTTCCACCCCCATCACAACTGGTTCCTCGGCGCGGCCCACGACGAGGCTTCCATCGACGAGGCCGTCGGGATCGCCGAAGAAGCCCTGCGCGCGATGAGCGCCGAATCCCCCCGCGCGCCGGAGACCGCGTCGGGTGTCTGATCCCGGTTTGGAGGCCAGGATCGCCGCCGGTCGGCGCGCGGTGGCGGATCAGGTGGATCTTTTCGTGTCCTCTTTCGGAGCGGTCGAGAGCGAGTGGAAGGCGGACTCCTCCCGGGTGACCGAGATTGATCGGACGATCTCGGAGCGGGTGCTCGGCTTGCTGGGACAGGCCTTTCCCGGGGACGTACTCTGCAGCGAGGAGTCGGCCCCGGATAGCGGTCCGATTCGCGTCGATTCGCGGTTCGCCTGGGTGTTGGATCCCGTTGACGGGACGAACAACTACGCGATGGGTCTGCCCGATTGCGCGATTTCCCTCGCCCTGCTCCGGGAGGGGGTTCCGGTCTATGGATGGGTGTACGATTTCGCGGGGAAACGCCTGATCCACGGCGGAGCGGGCCATGGCCTTTTCGCGGGGGACGAGCCGCTCCGGCCTCATCCGCCGGGGGAAGCCGGTTCCGGACCGATCGGGTTGCAGTTCCCCATCCGCGACAAGCGGCTGGCCCGGCTGCTGCCCCTTTTGGAAGAGCATCGGATCCGGTCCCTGGGTTCGGGCACCATGGAAGGGGTCTATGTGGCCGCGGGCGTGCTCTCCGGCGCGGTGGACTTCCGGGTCAAAGTCTGGGACATCGCCGCGTTCGTCGCGTTTTTCGGGGAAACGGGAACCCCTTATGAATTTCTCGACCAATCCCCGTTCCCTCTGAGGTCCTTTCATCCCGATATGGGTCCGAGCCCCTACCTGGCCGGAACGCGGGATTTCTGCCGGGCGGTGAAGGGACTCCTCGGGTAAGGCGCGTGGACCCCACCCGCGAAGGATCGCTTCGTTCCCGATTGAACCCGCGCTCTTTCCCCCGTTGAATCCACGCATGGATGGCAACGGGGGCAGGATTTTCACCGTCGGGACGGAGCCCGCGACGCGGATCGACCGATGGTTGGCCGCGGAGGTGCCCGTCCTTTCCCGCTCCCGTTGGCAGGCGCTCCTGCGCGAAGGGGTGGTCCGGCTGGAGGGAGAGCCCGCCTCGCCCCGGGAGATCGTGCGGAAGGGGCAGCGGATCGAAGTTCCCGCAAACGCTTTCGCGGGCGGGGCGGCGGACGGGAGGGCGGTCGTTCTTCCGGAGGATCTGCCACTGGATGTGCTCTGGGAGGACGAATCACTGCTGGTGATCAACAAGGCGCCCGGCATGGTGGTCCATCCGGGAAACGGGTGCGACGGGGGTACCGTTGTGAACGCCGCGCTCCACCACTGCGGTCCGTCGCTGCCCGACCTCGGCGACCCCCTTCGTCCGGGCATCGTCCACCGGCTGGACAAGGAGACGTCGGGCCTTCTCGTTATCGCGAAAACGAAGACGGTCGGCGAGGGGCTACAGGAGCAGTTCCGCTCGCGGCGCACCCGGAAGAGCTACCTGGCCCTCGTTCGGGGTGCGCCCCCGGCACCGGAGGGCACCGTCGATCTGGCCCTGGGGCGGCATCCCGTCAAAAGAATGCGCCGGGCACCGGTGGCCGACGGCAAGCCGGCGGTTTCGCATTGGAGCCTTCTCCATGAATCGCCGGAGGGCTGGTCCCTGCTGCGGGTGCGGATCGAAACCGGGCGGACCCACCAGATCCGCGTCCACCTCGCCTCGCTCGGCCTGCCCCTTCTGGGAGACACCCTCTACGGATACCGGAGGAACCGGTGCTCCGGAAAGGCGGCCGGGGTAGGGCGGGTCATGCTCCACGCCCACCGGCTCGGGCTCGACCACCCGGGGACCGGGATTCGGATGGAGTGGGAGGCCCCCCTCCCGCCGGATTTTGACGACTTTTTGGCGGAATGTCCGCCGGCGGGGCTGGGCTAGTGCCGTGTGACACTTGGATTTTCGGATATCGGGCGTGGTCGGATCGGCTTGCCGTCCGATCTTGTTCGGCCTCGAATTGGCCGCAACGGATCGGGGGCCAAGGCCACCCGACCACTTTTGAAAGCGAAAGATTGGGTGTTACACGGCACTAGTCCCCGAATCTCTTCAGTCGCCCGCCCGTTTCAGGGTCCGCCCGTTCCACGCGCTTTTGGCCCGCTCGGTCGAGTGAAAATGGATGTAGGTCGTGGGGGGCGGTGCGCCGATGTGCCGCTCCAGCAGACGCGAAAGTGGCGCGATGAGATCGTCGATCTGTTCCTGGGTCAGACCGGCGCTGTAGAGGTTGACCATCGCCGAGGGTCCGGGTTGAGCCCCGAAAACGATCATTGAGGGGGTGTGGACCACCTGGGTGTACGAGGCGTTTTTCTTCAGGGCCTTCGAGAGAAGCTCGGTCACTTTCGCGACGAATTCGGCGAAACTCGTTTCATCTTGCGGAATGTTGGTGTGGAGGTGAAGAGTGGGCATGGTAAATCCTGATTCGAAGCTGATTGAGAAAGAGATACACTGAAATGAGCGCACCGACAACTCCAAACGAAGAAGAACCGGAGGAACCGGGGAAAGGGGGAATCCCGGGACGATGGATTTTCTATTCGATCCTGGCCTACGCGTTTTTCCAAACCTTCTATTTCTGGTGGAGCACCCGGGGTGAGTAGCGACCGTTTCCACACCGTGCCCGACGGGGCCGCGCTCTATTTCCACGTTCCGTTTTGCGAGGCGGTCTGCGACTTCTGCGCGTTCGCCAAATCGGTGCCCTCTCCGGGCGATTGGGCTCTTTTCCGGGAGGGATTCGCGGCGGAGTGGAATTCGCTCACCTTCGAAGGTTTGGTCGCGAGCACCTTCTGGGGCGGGGGAACCCCGGGTCTTCTGAAAGCGGCGGATATCGTCCGTTTCGCGGAACCTTTCCGCCGGGTTCTCCGGGACGGGGCGGAATGGACCGTCGAACTGACCCCCCGGTGCCCGACCCGGGAAAAGCTCGCCGCCTGGCGGGAGGCCGGCGTCAACCGCCTCTCCATGGGAGTGCAGTCGTTTTCCCCGCGCCTGCTCCGGGCGATGGGCAGGCCCCACGAGGTGGACCAGGTCCCTGCGACGGTCGGGAAGATCCGCCGGGCGGGTTTCGCCAACCTGAACATCGACCTGATCATCGCCTATCCCGGGCAGACGGTCGAAGAGCTGGAGGAGGATGTCCGCGGGGTTCTGGCCCTCGAGCCGGAGCATGTTTCGGTTTACTGCCTGACCCTCGAGGAGGATACCGCCCTCTACGCCCGGTTGATCCGCGACGGGGTGGGGGTGGATCCGGAAGGCGAGGCCGACCTCTACGAACGGGCCTGGGAGCGGCTGGGGGAGGGCGGCTACCGGCAGTACGAGATCTCGAACTTCGCGCGGCCGGGATTCGAATGCGCCCACCATCTCAATGTCTGGACGATGGGGCAGTGGCGCGGGATCGGGCCTTCGGCGGCCTCGCAGCTGCGGGGACTGCGCTTCCGGAATCCCCACGAACTTCCGTTGTGGCACCGGGATGTCACCGCAGGAGGGACGGACGGTTTCGAGGACGTGGTCCACTTGTCGGAGGCGGAAATGATCCGGGAGGAAATCGTTTTCGGCCTCCGTATGAACCGGGGCGTGCCCGCCTCCGCCCTCTCCCGGCTGGAGGAACGAGGCCGGCGGTGGGTCGGGGATCTCTTCGCCCGGCTCGGCGGGGAGGGGCGCATGGTCCTGGAGGAAAACCGGTACCGGCTCACCCTGTCCGGGCGGATGGTCGCCGACGAGATATCGCGGTGGATTCTCGGGCAACTTTTCCTTGCACGCGGGGATTCGGGCCGATAAGGAAAAGAACGTATATGATTCGTGCTATTGCTTCTCTCTCCGCCCTGGGGGTGTTCCTGTTCCTCTCCGGTTGCGGCGTGGCGATCGAGAACCTGACCCCGAACAAGGTTCCCCAGAATCCGTCCGGGATCTACACGATCACCATGAAAGCGGATGTGAAGGACGCCGCCGTCCGCGAGAGCACCCTGCAGGGCAACATCGTCATCGACGGAGATGTCGTGCCCATGACCCGCAATCCCATCGATCCCACTCTCTTCGATTTCGATTATGTGATGCCCGAGGATCAGGGAGAGGCCGCTTTCTATTTCATCCTCAATTACAACGTGATCGGGGGTTCGAAGAGCAATCCGCGGAAGAAGGTGTCCGATCTTCAAAATTTCCAACTGGTCAACAAATACGTGATCCAGCTGCAGGTGGACCGCGCGCCCGTGGGGCGCCCGGTCACGGTCCTCGGCCGCCGTTTCTTCCGCTCCGACCGGATCGTGATCGGGGACGTCGTCGCCGAGACCCGGTTCAAATCCGCGAACGAACTCGAGTTTCTGGTCCCCCCCCTCCCCGCCGGCGAAAGCTATTTCGTGCAACTGGAAACCGACGGGCGGATGGTCCCGATCGGGAATTTCATGGTGGACCTCTCCCTTCTCAAGGTCGCCCCCAAGAGCCTGGAGCTGGCCGTCGGGGAATCGAAGGTCCTCGTCTTCTCGGTCGATTTCGAGGCACCCGCCGGCGGCCTGGCGGTCCGGGTGACGACCGACATCCCGTCCTCGATCATCATGCCGGAGGTCGTTATCCCCGCGGGCAGCCGCTCGGTCAGCGTGACTGTCGAAGGTGCCCGCCCGGGACAGGGTGCCCTTTTTGCCGACGTGCCCGGCATGAAAGAAGTGACCATCCCGCTGTCGGTCGAGGAGTAAGCCCGCGCGCTACCGCCGGATCCTGAATTCGACCAGGGCTTTCTCCGGCGGTCGTTCCGAGCGTTCCATGTCCCGGATGAAATCCGAGAGGCTCTCTTCGACCGCCGCGAGAAACGCCCCGGCCTCGCTCCGGTTTCCCTGGGCCAGAAGATGAACCCGGCCGTCGGCCAGGTTCTCGACGAACCCGGTGACCTCATACCCGCGGGCGATCTTGAGGGTCTCGTAGCGGAACCCGACCCCCTGAACCTTCCCGGAGAACCAGGCCTCGATCTCGATTCGCTTGTCATCCATGTCTTTCCATTGGAATGAAATCCTTCGAAAACCCAAGGCAATAGTGGGAAATCGCGGATAACTTAATCCTTCTAAATCCCATTAGCCGCCTTGCTAACGAACGCCTTGGCCCCCGTTGGCCCCGGGTTCCGTTGACACCGGTACGCTCCATAACTAAAACCGTTTTCATTGATAAGTTTGAACGGACAATGAAACAGACCGATGACAGGCGATTCAGTAATTCCGAAGGGGGGATTTTGCGGGCGTGAGTGATTCGCTCCAGTTCGATCTGATCTATCTGCTGGCCTTCGGGCTGGTCGGGCTGGGGTTTGCGGTCGGGCCGCTCGTGATCGCCCACCTGCTGATGGCCCGCGGCTCGCGGCAGACCATGAACCGGGTGGGACAGTTCGTGGAGTGCGGAGCGGAGCCGATCGGCGATGCCTGGATCCGCTACAGTGCGGTCTATTACTTGTATGCCCTTATCTTCGTGGCGTTCGCGGTGGCGCTGATTTATCTGATTCCGGTGGCGATCATCTACGACCGGGTTTTTCCCTGGCGCGATCTGCTGCTGCTGCTGCCTTTTCTCGGAGTGCTCTCCCTGGTGATCGTCTATGCCTGGATCAAGGGGGTCTTCGAGTGGATCCGCCAGCCCCCCGCCGTGCGACCGATCAACCCCGCGAACGATGTCTGATTCCGACAAAACTCCCCCACCCGACCTCTCCTCGGTGGTAAAATTCGCCAAGCTGGACGACCTGGTTGAGATGGGGCGGGCGAATTCGCTCTGGCCGCTCACCTTCGGTCTGGCCTGCTGCGCGATCGAGATGATGGCGGCGGGAGCCTCGCGCTTCGACCTTTCGCGCTTCGGGGCGGAGGTGTTCCGTCCGTCGCCGCGGCAGGCGGACGTGATGATCGTGGCCGGCACCGTCAACCGGAAGATGGCCGACCTGGTCAAGACACTCTACGACCAGATGCCGGAGCCGAAATGGGTGATCGCGATGGGGAACTGCGCCATCTCGGGCGGCCCGTTCACCAATCCCGACCAATACGCGGTGGTGCTGGGCGTGGAGGAGCTTTTTCCAGTGGATGTCTATGTGCCCGGCTGCCCGCCCCGGCCGGAAGCCTTGATCGAGGGGATCATGGAACTTGAGAAAAAGATCACCGGCCACCGCCGGTTTCCCGAAGTGGAGACGGAATAATGGAGCAACCCCTGCGGAATTTGTTCGAGAAGCTGGCGGCGCTCGTGCCGGAAGAGAGCCCGGTCGCCGAGGCTACCGCCGCCCCGCCGGGGGCCGGGGAGACCGGGGGAGCCGAAGAGGTGGAGGAAGCGAAGCCGCCGGAATCCGCCGAGCCCGCCCCTCCTCCCGTGCGCCTGACGGAACGGACGGCGGTCGGCTACGATCTCGATGCGGCGCTGCCCCCGGAGGCCGTGAAGGCGGGTGTCGCGGCGGTGAACGAGGCGGGATTCGCCATCGATGCGATCACCGGAGTGGACTGGCCGGACCAGGACGAGATCGAGCTGATCTATGATTTCTGCCATTTCACGGCCGGGACCCGGGTGGTTCTGCGCACCCGCCTGGACCGCGCCAAGCCGGAGATCGCGACGGTGAGCGACGTTTTTCCCGGCGCCAACTGGCACGAGCGGGAGACGGCGGAGTTTTTCGGGGTCGATTTCAAGGGCCACCCCAATCCGATCCACCTCCTCCTGCCGGAGGATTTCGAGGGCTATCCGCTGCGGAGGGATTTCCGGGCGGCGACGAACGGGGGAGGAGGCTGAGGGGATGGATATTCCCGGACAATTGACCAAGGTGGAGGGCGTTCATTCGATCGGGACGGAGGAAACCTTCGTGCTCAATCTCGGCCCGCAGCACCCGGCCACCCACGGGGTGTTGCGCATCAAGCTGCGGATGGACGGCGAGTTCATCAAGGACGCGGTGATCGTGGCGGGCTATGTCCACCGCGAGCACGAGAAGATGGGGGAAAACCGCAGGTGGGAGCAGTTTTTGCCGAATACCGGGCGGATCGACTACCTCTCGGCGATGATGTACACCCACGCCTACGTGGGCGCGGTCGAGCGGGCGCTGGGGATCGAGGTTCCGGAGCGGGCGGAGTACGTGCGGGTGGTCACCTCGGAGTTGAACCGGATCGCGAGCCATCTGGTCTGGTGGGGGGCCTACCTGCTGGACCTCGGCGGGATGACCCCGCTGCTCTACGCCTTCGATGACCGGGAGAAAATCCTCGACATCCTGGAGGCGCTCACCGGAGCCCGGCTGACCTACTGCTACTACCGGATCGGCGGTTTGTATGAGGATATCGACGACAATTTCGTCGCGGCGACCCGGACCTTCGTGAAGGAGTTCCGCCCGCGGCTGAAGATGTTCCGCCGCCTGGTTTCGGAGAACGTCATCTTCCGCAAGCGGGTGGAAGGGATCGGCATCATCGATGCGGAAATGTGCCGCCGCTACGGCGCGACCGGGCCGATGATCCGGGGGGCGGGGGTCGCCTACGACGTGCGGCGCGCCGAGCCCTACTCGGTGTATCCCGAGCTGGATTTCGACATCCCGACCGATCCGGCGGCCGACAGCATGGCCCGCTACAAAGTGCGGATGGAGGAGATGGAGCAGAGCCTGCGCATCATCGAGCAGGCGCTGGACCGCCTGCCCGACGGACCGGTGCGGGCCAAGACCCCGCGCTCGATCAAGCCCCCCGCGGGCGACTACTGCTTTGCCACCGAGGCGGCCCGCGGGCGCTTCATGGTGCGGATCACCAGCACCGGGAAGGACGTGCCCCACCGGGTGCGCCTGCGCACGCCCTGCTTCGGCAATCTCAGCCTCTTCGAGGAAGCGGCCGCGGGTATGATGCTGGCCGACGGCATCGCCATGATGGGGAGCCTCGACCTCGTAATCCCGGATATCGACCGATGAGCTGGCCCGAACCCTATCGTCTGCTGTTTGCCGCCCTGCTGGCCTCGGCCTTCGTCGGCGCGAACGCGGCCTACCTGGTCTGGGTGGAGCGCAAGGGCGCCGGCCGTTTCCAGCGGCGCACCGGCCCGACCGAGGTGGGCTATGCCGGACTGCTCCAGCCGATCGCGGACGCGCTCAAGCTGATGTCCAAGCAGTTGATCGTGCCGCCCGGGGCGGATCAGGTGCTCTTCCGCCTGGCTCCGCTGCTGATGATGCCCCCGGCCATCATGGCCTTCGCGGTGCTGCCTTTCAGCGAGCAATTGGCGGCGATTGATTTCAACGTCGGCCTGATCGCGCTCTTCGCCTTCAGCTCCTTCAACGTGATCGCGGTGATGCTGGCGGGGTGGTCCTCGCGCAACAAATACGGCATCATCTCGGCCGCCCGGGTGGTCTCGCAGAACGTGGCCTACGAGATTCCGATGATGCTGGTGATCGTGACCCTGCTGCTGCTGACCGGGAGCCTGAGCCTGCCGGTGATCGTGGAGCAGCAGAGCGGCGGATTCTGGAACTGGAACATTTTCGCGCTGGCCTCGAACCCGCTGATGCCGGTGACCTTCATCATCTTTTTCATCTGCATGTTGTCGGAGACCAACCGCGCGCCCTTCGACATGGCGGAGGCCGAGAGCGAACTCGTGGCGGGCGCCTACACCGAGTATGCGGGGATGGGCTTCGGGGTCTTTTTCATGGCCGAGTATGCCAACATCGTGATCGGCTGCGCCCTGGGTGTCATCCTCTTCTTCGGCGGGTGGGACAGCCCGGTCGGCCTGTGGCCGGGGGTTTTCTGGTTCCTGCTCAAGCTCTACGCGCTGGTCTTCGTGGTGGTGTGGGTGCGCTGGACTTTCCCCCGCACCCAGTTCTACGGCCTGCTGAACCTGTCGTGGAAAATCCTCATCCCGCTGAGCCTGTTTGTGCTCGTCCTGACCGCGATCCTGCGTAAAATCTTTTGACCATGAAGAAGCTATTCAAAGACGTGGTCGGAGGCTTCTGGAGCCTGATGGTCGGGATGGGAATCACGATGCGGGAGTTCGTCCGCAAACCGGTCACGGTGCGCTACCCGCGCGAGAGCCTGCCCATGTCGCCCCGCCACCGCTCCCACCTCGTGCTCAAGGCGAATGCAGAGACCGGCGAGAACCAGTGCATCGCCTGCAACATGTGCGTGAAGGCCTGCCCCAGCGAATGCCTCTCGGTGGAGGGCGAGAAGAAGGAGGGGGCGAAAAAGAAGTCGGCCACGTCCTACCAATACAACTACACCACGTGCAGTCTGTGCGGCGCCTGCGTCGAGGCCTGCCCGGTCGATGCGATCGAATATTCCAAACGCTACAACCTGACCTCCGCGACCCGAACCAACCTGCAGGAAATGGACCTCCTCAAGGATCTTGAAGAAAGGAATAAACGGACCCGATGAACACGTTTCCGGCGGCGGATTGGATCATTGCGGGGGTGTTCGTGCTGTTCGCGGGCGCGACGATCGGCGGCGGCCTGATCGCGGTGCGGACCAAGCTGATGATCCGCAGCGTGTGCGGGCTGGCGATGGCCTCGGTGGGGCTGGCCGGGTTGTTCTATTTCCTGCACAGCCCGTTTCTGGCCATGATCCAGGTGCTCATCTATGTGGGGGCGGTCTGCATCACCATCGTTTTCGCGATCATGCTGGCGGAACCCGACGAGCCGCCCGCCGGGCGGGAGTCGCTCGGCTGGACGCTGGGGGCGGCGCTGGTCGCGGGCGGGCTGTTCTGGGGGCTGGCGCGGGCCGGGTTGACCGGTGACTGGCCGACTCCGGTGGTGGACCGGGCCGACGGATCGGTGGAGATGATCGGGGTCGCGCTGCTGACCTCCCACAGTCTGGCCTTCGAGCTGATCGCCCTGGTCCTGCTGGTCGCGATCCTGGGCTCGCTGGCGGTGGCGCGCAAAGGGAGGAGCCTGGCATGAACGCGGACGCCTTCCACGCGCGACCCGAGGTCTATCTCGTGCTGGCGGCCCTGCTGCTGGCCGTGGGGGTGTATGGCCTGCTGCGGCGGCAGACGCTGGTGGGCATGCTCATCTCCGGCGAGATCATCTTCGGGGCGGCCATGCTGAATCTGATGACGGTGAACCGCTTCTTCGTGCCGGATCCGGCCGTGGGGCAGGTCTTTGTGCTTTTTGTCATGGGGCTTTCGGCGGCCGAGGTCGCGATCGCCCTGAGCATTGTGATCGCGGTTTACCGCAATTACCGGTCGATCGAGACGGCCCGCCTGTCCGAGTTGCAAGGCTAACCGGATGGCGATGACGATGACCATGGAACCGCGCTTGTTGCTCGCCCTGCTGATCCCCCTCGTCGGGGCGGGCCTGCTGATGCTGACGGGGCGGCGGCCGAATCTGCGCGAGGGCGTGGCGGCGCTGGCGGCGCTGGCGCTGACCGTGACGGTCGTTTCGCTGGTCCCCCGGGTGCTGGCGGGCGAAACCCTGCGGTGGACTTTGGTCGAATGGCTGCCGGGGCTGCGTATTTCCCTGCGGGCGGACGCCCTCTCGCTGCTCTTCGCCGGGGTGGCGTCTTTTCTGTGGTTTGTGGCGGTCTTCTACTCGGCGGGCTACATGCGGGGGCTGCGCGAGCACGCCCAGACGCGCTTCACGGTGTGCTTCGCCCTCGCGCTGTTCGGGGCGGTCGGCTGCGCGTTTTCCGATAACCTGCTCACGCTCTATCTTTTCTACGAAGTGGTGAGCATCAGCACGTATCCGCTGGTGGCGCACCACCAGGACCGGGAGGCCTACGACGGGGCGCGCAAATACCTGACGTATCTGACCGTCGCGGCGAAGGCGCTGCTGCTGCCGGCCATGGTGCTGCTCTACGTGATGAACGGGCATCTCGACTTCGCTACGAACGCGGTGGACGGGGTGATCTCCGGCGAGGCGCAGCGCGGCCTGGTGATCGGCATCTATGTGGCCTTTTTGCTCGGCTTCGCCAAAAACGGGCTGATGCCGCTGCACCATTGGCTGCCCGGCGCGATGGTCGCGCCGACTCCGGTGAGCGCCCTGCTGCACGCGGTGGCGGTGGTGAATGTGGGCGCTTTCGCGACCGCGCGGGTGCTGCTCTACGTTTTCGGCACGGACACGATGGAGGCGCTCAATCTCGGGCTGCCCACCGCCGGGTTCGTCTCCTTCACAATCATCGCGGCCTCGGTGATCGCGGTCGGGAAGGACGACCTGAAGGCGCGGCTGGCCTTTTCCACGGTCAGCCAGCTGGCCTACATCATCCTGGGCGTGGCGCTGCTGACACCGAACGGAATGGCGGGCGGGCTGATCCATATCGCCAACCACGCCTTCGCGAAGATCACCCTCTTCTTTTGCGCCGGGGCGATCTACGTGGCCGCCCACCGCAAGAAGATTTCCGAGATGGCCGGACTCGGGCGGGTGATGCCCTGGACTTTCGGCGCCTTCGCGGTGGGCTCGCTCAGCATGATCGGGGTGCCGGGGCTGGCCGGGTTCATCACCAAATGGAACCTCTTGACGGGGGCGTGGGCGGCGGGGTCGGCCGGGCTGATCGTGGTTTTGCTGACGAGCACCCTGCTCAACACGGTGTATTTCGCGCCGGTGGTCTATCAGGGATTTTTCGGGCGGCCGACGGGCGGGCCGGAGACTTACGCCGGCGTGCGGGAGGCTCCGCTGGCGATGCGGGTGCCGCTGCTGGCGACGGCGGCGATCACCGTCCTGATCGGGGTGTTCCCCGGCTATCTCATGCAACTGGTGGATAAGGTGGTGCTACCATGAAAATCGTGTCCTGGATCGAAGCGCTCCGCGCGCACCCGCGCCGGCTCCGACGGGTCGGCCTGGCCGTGCTGATTCTGCTGCCGCTGCTCGACGCCCTGCCGTTCGTGGTGGACAAGACCCACGTGCATACCGGGATGGAGCCACTGCCGGGTTTCTGGTCGGCCTTCGGCCTGGCCGGTTGCTTTGTGCTGGTGCTGGGGAGCAAGCTGCTGGGCAAGGCGGGCTTGCAACGCAAGGAGGAGGCCGGCGATGAATAGCGTGTTCCTGCACCCCTCGGCGATTCTCCTGGCCGGGGCGCTCGCGCTGCCCTTCCTGCCGCGGACGCTGCGGCGCGCCGCCCTGCTGCTCGTCCCGGCGGTGGTTCTCGCGGTGGTGGCGACCCTGCCCTCCGGGGTTTACGGGGAGCTGCGGATCTACGAGTGGACGCTGGTCTTCGGGCGGGTGGACGCGCTCAGCCGGGTGTTCGCCTTGATCATGGCGCTGATGGCGCTGCTGGGATCGCTCTACGCCTGGAAGGTCGAGGACGTGGGGCAGCATGTGGCGAGCTGGCTCTACGTGGGCGGCTCGCTGGGGGTGATTCTCGCGGGGGATTTGCTGGTGCTGTTTTTCTTCTGGGAGTGGATGGCGCTGTCCTCGGTCTTTCTGATCTGGGCGCGGCGGAGTCCGGCGTCGCTGGCGGCCGGGTATCGCTACCTGCTCGTCCACGGCGCGGGCGGGCTGCTGCTGCTGGCGGGGATACTCCTGCACGGCTCGGCCAGCGGGGGGGACTTCGCCTTCGAGTCGTTCTCGCAGGCGGGCGCGGGCGTGGGCGTCTGGCTGATACTGGCCGGGGTGCTGGTCAACGCGGCGGTGCCGCCGTTGCACGGCTGGCTGCCCGACGCCTACCCGGCGGCCACCTTCAGCGGGGCGGTGTTTTTGTCGGCCTTCACCACGAAGACGGCTGTGTATGCGCTGTGCCGCGGCTTTCCCGGGTTTGAAATCCTCGTGCCGCTGGGGGTGGTGATGGCGCTCTACGGGGTGACCTTCGCTTTCCTGGTCAACGATTGCCGGCGGCTGCTCTCCTACCACATCGTCAGCCAGGTGGGCTTTATGGTGGCCGGCGTGGGCGTCGGGACGGCGCTGGCGGTCAACGGGGCGATCGCCCACGCCTTCGCCCACATTCTCTACAAGGGGCTGCTCTTCATGGGCTGCGGGGCCGTTCTGCTGGCGACCGGGCGGAGCAAGTTCACGCAGCTGGGCGGGCTGGCCGCGAAGATGCCCTGGACTTTGTTTTTCACGGCGGTGGGGGCGATGTCCATCTCCGCCCTGCCGCTGTTCAGCGGGTTTGTCAGTAAGTCGATGACGCTCGCGGGGGTGTTCGAGGATCACCGCTACGCGGCGGCGTATTTGCTGATGCTGGCCTCGGTGGGGACTTTCGTGAGCATCGGCTGCAAGCTGCTGGCGCTGATCTGGTTCGGCGAGTCGCGCGGCGGGGCCGAGGTCGAGCGGCGGGCGGCCGATCCCCCGTGGAATATGCTGGCCGCCATGGCGGTGGCCGCCGCGCTGTGCGTGCTGATCGGGATCTTTCCGGGCGTGCTCTACGGCCTGCTGCCCCACGCGGTGGACTACCATCCCTACACGACCTACCATGTGATGGAGACGCTGCAATTGCTCGGCTTCGCGGCGCTCGGGTTCTACCTGCTGCGGGCGAAGTTCGCCCCCAAGGCCGTCGTGGTGCGGGATCCGGGACAGTTCTACCGCGCCCCCGCGCACGGCTTCGGGCAACTGGCGGCGGGGCCTTTGCAGGGCTTCGACCGGTGGTGGTCGCGCCTGCACGAGCGGGGCGGCATCCGGGTGGTCATGCGGTCGGCGGTCGGCGTCGGCGTGTTCGACAACCGGGTGGTGGATGCGGCGGTGGACGGCACCGCCCGCGCCTTCCGGCGGCTGGGCGGCGTGCTCCGCACCAGCCAGCGGGGGCGCTTGCAACAGGGTCTCTCGCTCGGCCTGGGCGTTTTCGTGATCCTTCTCTTCGTGCTGTGGAGTCTGGCTGGAAAGTGAAACGACGATGAATTTACCCGACGCCCATACCGGATTTCCCCTCCTGAGCCTGCTGATCTTCGGCCCGCTGGCGGCCGCCGGCGTGGCGCTATTGCTGCGCGAGTCCTGGGTGCGCGGCTGGACGCTCGGCAGCACCGTCTTTTTCGCCGGGGCCTCGCTGTTCCTGCTGGGCGGCTTCGATCCGGCGGGCGGTTTCCAGTGGGTGGAGCACCGCGAGTGGATCGGGGCGCTGGGCATCCACTATACCCTGGGGATCGACGGCATCAGTCTGTTGCTGCTGCTGCTCACCACCCTGATCGGGCCGCTGTGCGTGCTGGCCTCGTGGCGGGGCATCGGCACCCGGCGGCGGGAGTTCATGATCTGCCTGCTGCTGATGCAGACGGCGATGACCGGGGTCTTTTGCGCGCTCGATCTGGTGCTGTTTTTCGTCTTCTGGGAGTCGATGCTCATCCCCATGACCATCCTCATCGGCGTGTGGGGCGGGAGCGGCCGCGTGTATGCCGCGATCAAGTTTTTCCTCTACACCATGGCGGGCTCGATCCTGCTGGTGGCGGCGATCATCGCGCTGCGGGTGGCGGGGGATACCTTCAGCATGCCTGGGCTGATGGGGCGGGATTTCGGGGAGACGTTCCAGCGCTGGGTGTTTCTGGCGATGTTCGTCTCCTTCGCGATCAAGGTCCCGATGTTCCCCTTCCACACCTGGCTGCCCGCGGCGCACGTCCAGGCCCCCACGGCGGGCAGCGTGCTGCTGGCCGCCATTTTGCTCAAGATGGGGACTTACGGATTTCTGCGGTTTTGCCTGCCGATGACGCCCCTCGGGGCTGTGTGGTTCGCGCCGGTCGTGCTGTGGCTCTCGGTGGCCGCCATCCTCTACGGGGGGCTGGCGGCACTCGCCCAGAGCGACCTGAAAAAGATCGTGGCCTACTCGAGTGTGGCGCACATGGGCTTCGCCACGCTCGGCATCTTTTCCCTCACCGCCGACGGCATGGCGGGCGGTGCCCTCGCCATGATCAGCCACGGGGTGACCACCGGGGCACTCTTCATCGCGGTGGGCATGATCTACCAGCGGCTGGGCACCCGCGAGCTGGCGGCGGCGGCGGGGCTCGGCAAGCGGATGCCGGTTTTCGCGTTTTTCCTCGGGATTTTCTGCCTGTCATCGCTCGGGTTCCCCGGCACCAACACCTTCGTCGGCGAATTTCTGGTGGTGGCGGGCGCCTTCGGCGTTTCCCTGCCGCTGGCTCTGGCCACCATCCCCGGCATCGTCGTGGCGGCCGCCTACAATCTGCGGGTGCTGCAACGGGTGGCCTACGGCGGCGAGCGCAATCCCGACCACGCCGCGCGGGAAGATCTGAACCTGCGGGAGATCCTCACCCTGCTGCCCTTTTTGTTGTTCGTGCTCTGGATCGGGCTACAACCCGGGCCGTTCGTCGAGCTGATGCAAGCCAGCCTCGACCAGATCGCCCGCTTGGTCGAACAGGCCGCGTCCTCCTCCCTGCCCGCCTCCCCGTCCGAGCCGTAAGCCTTTTTCCGGATCATGCCTGTCGAGTCCCAGCTTTCCCTCCTCCCCCTCCTGCCGGAAGCCGTCCTGCTGGCGGGCTTGCTCGCCCTGTTCGCGCTCACCCTGCCGAAAGGGCGCGAGCGCTGGGCGCTCGCCGCGTCCGGGGGGATCGCGCTGCTCTTCGTGGCGGCCGTGCTGCTGAGCTTCGGCAGCGGCGGGACCTTTTTCGGCGGCGCTTACCGGGTGGACGGCTTTTCGCAGGCGATCAAGTTGATCCTCGGCCTCGGCTACGCGGGCTGTCTGGTGATCGGCCGGGGCTTGGGCGACGTCCGGAAAGAGGTGCGCCCGGAGTATTTGTTTCTGCTGGCCGCGAGTGTGACCGGACTGGTCTTTCTGGCCGGGAGCATCGACCTGATCGTGCTGGTGGTGGCGCTGGAGCTTTCCTCGTTCCCCCTGTTTTTGCTGATCGCCATGCGGCGGGAGGAGAACGGGCAGCGGATGCAGATGGAAGCGGCCATCAAGTATATGATGTTCGGCGTGGGCGCGAGCGGCTTGATGCTCTTCGGGATGGGCTATTTGTTCGGGCTGACCGGCACCACCTCGATCCCGGAGATGGCGGAGCGGCTGGGGCCGGTGGCCGGAAACCCGCTGGCCATCGCCGGGCTCTTGCTGAGCGTGGCCGCCTTCCTCTACAAACTCGCCATCTTCCCCTTCCACTTCTGGACGCCGGACGCGTATGAGGGTGCCGCGCACGAGACCGCCGCGGTCATCGCCTCCCTGCCCAAAGTGGCGGCCCTCGCCCTGCTTTTGCGCTTCCTCTCCCTGGCCGATGGGGCCGGTGCCGCGGTGGTGGGTGCCGTGGCGGTGGCCTCGATGCTTTACGGGAATCTCATCGCCCTCCGGCAGAGCGACTTCAAGCGACTGCTGGGATTCTCCGCCATCGCCCACGGCGGCTACACCCTCGTGGGCGTGGCCGCACTCGGGGTCGATGGCTACGCGGCCGCGTTGTATTACCTCAGTGGCTACGTCTTTGCCGTGCTGGCCTGCTTTCTGGTCATCGCGCGGGTCTCCGCCGACGGGAGCAACGTGCGCATCGCCGACCTGGCGGGCCTGCACCGCCGCTCGCCCCTGCTGGCGGTCACGCTGCTGGTGGCCGTCTTCTCCCTGGCGGGCATTCCGCCCATGGTCGGCTTCATGGGCAAATTCGCCCTGATGATCGCCGCATGGGAATCCGGGCTCGGCTGGCTGGTTCTGATCGCCCTCGCCAACACCGTCATCGCCGCCTACTACTATCTCGGAATCGTCAAGACGGCCTTCTTCGGAACAGGCGCCGAAGCACCCCCTGAGCCGCCGCTCGAACTCGACCAAAGCAGCCGCCTCCTCTGCGTCCTCCTAATCGCCACCCTGTTCCTGCTGGGGCTATTCCCCTCGGTCTGGATCGAAACCCTGCGGGCGGCCTGTGGCGGCCTGTTTTGAGCGGAATGAAATTGTATAGCCCGTCATACAGGTGAACGGTCAAAGTAGGGTGGGGGGGGTGCATCCGCCTCCACCCCCGGGATCCGGAGGAAGAAGACACCGAACCGCCGCACCGAAACGCACGACGAAAGTCATGCGACTCCGTAGTTGGATGACTTCAGTCGTCCAACCCGAAGCGGCTTGGCGGAAAAGACATTCCCTCGTGTCGGGAGGCCAGGGAAACTCGGCAAAAATCGGAAACCATCGCGATTTTGAAATGGACCGATATTCCAAAGGTTAGGGGAGGGCGGCTGCCGCGCCACGGCGTAGCATTGTCTTCAGTCGGCTGCTTTCAGCGGGCTGAGACTGCGGCCAGTCACAGAAGAGCATTGTC